>JBFZCA010000249.1:0-5711 GCA_041308205.1 Planctomycetota bacterium
AGCCCGGGGAAGACGCACGTCGTGAAGATGCCGCGCGCGAACGGCCCTGAGTGCGGCACGAAGAGAATCTGCGAGTCCTTCACGCCGAGGAAATGGCAGACCTCGAGCATGTGCTGGTGCGAGAGCGCCTTGTAGGCGCGCACGTTGGTCGCGCGGTGGGGGTGGTGCGTCGTCTCGCTGAGCTTGACGCCCGCGCCCGTCGACCCGGTGATGCCCACGACGGCGACCGGCCCGTCGAGGAGGCCGGCCTCCTTGAGCGGCCACAGGCCGAGGAGCAGCGACGTCGCGAAGCACCCGGGGTTCGCGACGAGCTGCGCCCCGCGGACCCGGTCGCGCATGCCCTCGGTGAAGCCGTAGACGAAGCGCGGCAGGAGCTCGACCGCCGCGTGGACCCGGCCGTAGCAGCGCTCGTAGCCCGCCGGATCGGGCGTCCTGAAGTCGCCCGCGAGATCGATGATCTTGAGCGCGGGGTTGGCCGCAAGCAGCGCGGGGACGACCTCCTGCGACGCGTTGTGCTCGAGCGCCATGAACGCGGCATCGATCGCCCGCACATCGACGCTGTGGGGATCGCCGAACGCGAGTGCCGTGAAGGCCGCGAGATTGGGAAGCTGCTCCGCGATCGGTTTGCCCGCGCTGCTGCGCGACGTGACGAACCTGAGATCCACCTCGGGATGCCCGAGCAGATACCGGAGGAGCTCGCCCCCGGCGTACCCCGAACCGCCGAATACGCCGACTCGAATCACCGTTGACGCTCCATCAGTTTCAGCACCAGCCGGCCGAGCTCGCGCGCGTGCGTGCACGCGTTCACGGCGGGCAACCCGAGGTTCGTGCGCACGAAGTCGACGCCGACGATCGTGTCGGTGCACGGCCCGGAGATGATGTCCGGGGGGACGCCCTCGCGCGCGAGGAATTCCTTGCCGCCCCACGCGCCGACGGGGTCGGTCGCGCAGAACACGTGCACGCCGATCGCGCCGCGGAGATTGCGCAGGATCTCCATGACGCCGTAGTCGCCCATGACGCCGTCGCCGAGCTCGACGACGATCATGTCCGGCCGGTCGGCCGTCAGGTACGCGAGGACATCGCGGCCGACGCGGGCGAGGGCGCGCGTGCGCACCGTCGACACGAGGCCGAAGTCCATGAACGATGCGGTGCGCCGCGCGCCGTGGTCCTCCATGACGAGGAGATCGCGGCGGCAGGCGACGCCCGTGAGCCTGGCGCCGTTGATGGCGATGCCGCGCCCCGAGAGCTCGTGGATGATCTCGCACGCGACGCGCGTCTTGCCCGCCGACATGCACGTGCCCGAGACGACCACGAGCGGCGGCAGGGCGGCGCGCGCGCCGCGCGGCACCGCGACCGAGGGCACCCTCGCCACGCGCCCGTCGATGCCGACGAACCCGAGGAGCTCGACCGGACACGGCGCGCCGAGGTCGTGGTGGCCCGAGCCCCGCGGCACGCCGATCACGCCGCCGAGGTTGAGGAGCGCCAGCTCCGCCCCGGGCTTGACCCGGGAGGGGCAGGCGCCCACGAAGCCCTTGAGCGCGCGCCGAGCGCCGAGCGCCCCGACGATCACGTCGCCCCTGAAGACCTTCGCCATGCGGCCCTCGGCGAGCTCGATCTCGCCGTAGGTCCGCTTCTCGGCCTTGGCGACGACGGCGACGACATCGCCCACGCGGGCCTTGCGCGCCTCGGCGATGAGCTCGACCTCGCGGCCCAGGCCGAGGCGGTGGACGACCGATGCGATCTTGTGGACCTGGATCTTCACGGGGCACCCGCGCGATGGGCGAGCAGCCCCGGGATGCCGAGAATGCGGCCGAAGCCCTCGGCGTCGCGGCCGTCCCAGAGCCGCGCCTTCTCGCCGTACATGCCGGCGTCCGTGCGCATCATGCTGTGGGGGCTCCGGACGCCCGTGACGTGGAAGCGCCCGGGCGCGAGCCTGACGCGCACGTCGCCGGTGACGCGCTCCTGCGAGCTGTCGATCATGGCCTTGATGTCGCGCATGACGGGGTCGAAGGCCTGGGCCTCGTGGAGGAGCTTTCCCCAGAAATCGGACACGTGGTCCTTCCAGAAGCGCTGCCAGGCGGTGAGGACGAGCTTCTCGAGCTCCCGGTGGGCGGCGATGAGCAGCAGCGCCGCGCCGGCCTGGAACGCCACGCGGCCCTTGATGCCGATGACCGTGTCGCCGAGGTGAATCCCGCGGCCGAAGCCGTACTCGGCATCGAGCCGCCCCAGCGCGGCGACGATGTCCGTGCCGGACATGCGCGCGCCGTCGATGGCCGCGGGCAGCCCCTGCTCGAACGCGATCGCGATGTCGCGCGGCGGCGTGTCGGGCGAGGCCTTCGACGGCCAGACCTCCTCGGGAATCTCGCGCCACGGGTCGTGCGTTTCCTTGCCCCCGATCGTCGCGCCCCACAGGCCCGTGTTGATCGAGTAGTCCTCGACCGTGGGGTCGATCTCGACGCCCTCCTTCTTGAGGTACTCGTACTCTTCCTTGCGGCTGAGGCCGAGCTCGCGGATGGGCGCGAGCGTGGGAATGCCGGGCAGGAGCACCTCGAAGGCCGTGTCGAACCTGATCTGGTCGTTGCCCGCGCCCGTCGAGCCGTGGGCGACCGCGTCGGCCTTGCGCGCGGCGGCGACGGCGGCGACCTCCTCGGCCTGCGCGACGCGTTCGGCGGCCACGCACAGGGGGTAGACGGCGCCGCGGAGCACGTTGCCGCGGATGATGGTCGCCACGTACTTCGCGTAGACCTTGTCGCGCGCGGGGACGGTGATGTGCTCGATCACCCTGAGCGCGCGCGCGCGCGCCTCGAGCGCGGAGAGCTCGCCGGGCGTGAACCCGCCCGTGTCCACGGTGACGCTGATCACGTCGAAGCCGCGCTCCTTGCGGAGGTAGGAGAGGCAGTACGATGTGTCCAGGCCGCCCGAGTAGGCGACCACGACCTTCGTGCGGCTGTCCGTCACTTGTCCTCCTCATCCTCCAGCGCGGCCAGCGCCGCGCAGAGGCGCTCGATCTCGCGCGCGACGGCGAGCGGCGCGGTGCCGCCGATCCCGTCGCGCGCGGCGATGATGGCGTCCATGGTGATCGCGCGCGCGATGCCGGCATCGAGCTCCGGCGCATACGCGCGCCACTGCTCCGGAGTCAGGTCCGCGAAGGTCCGGCCCGCGGCCGCGAGGTCGCGCACGATCGCGCCGGCGATCGCGTACGCGTTCCGGAAGGGAACGCCCTTGCGCGTCAGGTAGTCGGCGACGGCCGTGGCCTCGATCCAGCCGCCCCGCAGCGCCGCGGCGCAGCGCTCCTTGCGGATCGCCAGCGTGGCGATGACCTTGCGGACGACGGGCAGCACGCCGAGCACCGCGTCGACCGAGTCGAAGAGCGGCTCCTTGTCCTCCTGGAGGTCCCGGTTGTAGGCGAGCGGCAGGCCCTTGAGCACGGCGAGGAGCGCCAGGAGATTGCCGAAGACGCGCCCCGCCTTGCCGCGGGCGAGCTCCAGGCTGTCCGGGTTGCGCTTCTGCGGCATCATCGAGCTTCCCGTGGAGAGCGGCTCGGCGAGCTCGACGAACCCGAACTCGGCGCTCGCCCACAGGATCAGGTCCTCGGCCAGGCGCGAGAGGTGGACGAAGAGACACGCGGCCGCCGAGAGATAGTCGAGGGCAAAGTCCCGATCGGCGACGCCGTCCAGCGAGTTGCGGCACAGGCGCGCGAAGCCGAGCTCGCGGGCCAGGAGCTCGCGGTCGATGGCGAACGGCGCGCCCGTGCAGGCGCCCAGCCCGAGCGGCAGGGCATCGGCCTGCCCGCGCGCGAACGCGAACCTGGCGATGTCGCGCACGCACATCTCGGCGTACGCGAGGAACCAGTGGGCGAGCAGCACGGGCTGTGCCCGCTGCAGGTGCGTGTAGGCGGGCATGGCGACATCGCGCGTGTCCTCGGCCCGCGCCACGAGCGCCCGGGCGAGCGCGATGAGCTCCTTCACGGTGCGCGTCGCCTGCTCCTTGACGAAAAGCCTCAGGTCGGTCGCGACCTGATCGTTCCGGCTCCGGCCGGTGTGGATCTTCCCCGCGCACTCCCCGGCGTGCGCCGCGAGCGCGAACTCGATGTGCATGTGAATGTCCTCGAGCTCGGGCGTGAAGGCGATCGCGCCGGCCGCCAGGTCGCGCGCGACGGCGTCCAGCGCGTGCTCGATGGCGCGGCCTTCCTCGGCGGTCACCAGGCCGGCCCGCATGAGGGCTTTCAGGTAGGCGCGGTTGGTGCGCACGTCCTGCGGCCAGAGACGCCGATCGACGTCGATCGACGCGTTGATCGCGGCGAAGTCCTCGTCCATGGCGCCCTGCAGGCGTCCTTTCCAGAGGGGCGTTGCGCTCATTTAGCCTTCTCCGAGATAGATCCGCTCTTCCTCATCGCGAATGATCATGGTGCCGAAGCCGCTGCGCGTGAAAACCTCGCGCAGGAGCGCGTCCTTGACGAAGCCGTTCAGGATGTGCGCGCGGCCGACGCCGCCCTGGATGGCCTTCATCGCGGTCTCGAGCTTGGGGATCATCCCGCCCTGGATCGTGCCCTGCGCGACGAGCCCGACGGCGGCGCTGACGGTGAGGTACGAGATCCGGCTCTCGGGATCGCGGCGGTCCCTGAGGACGCCGTTGACGTCCGAGAGGTTGAAGAGCTTCTCGGCCCGCAGCTTCATCGCGATCTCGCTCGCGATGGTGTCGGCGTTGACGTTGAGGACGCGGCCGCTCTCGTCGGCCGCCAGGCAGGCGACGACCGGGAGGAAGCGGTTCTCGAGCAGCACTTGCAGCAACCGTGCGTCGACGTCGACGACATCGCCGACGTTCTGGAAGTCGACATCCTGCTCCGCGCCGGTCTCGGGGTCCTTGATGCGCCTGACGGGGCGCTTGCGGGCGAGGATGAGATCGCCGTCGACTCCCGAGAGGCCCACGGCGGGCGTCTTGTGCTTCCTGAGCACGCTCATGATGTCGATCGAGATCGAGGAGAAGACCATCTTCGCGATCTTGAGGGTCTCGTCGTCGGTGATGCGCCGCCCGGCGATCTTGACCGGCTCGATGCCCAGCCTGGTCGCCATGTCGGAGAGCTGCGGCCCGCCGCCGTGAATTATGACGATGCGGATGCCGAGCTCGTGGAGCAGGCTCAGGTCCGCGGCGAGGTTATCGAAGTTGCCGTCCTCGCCGACGACCTCGCCGCCGAACTTGACGACGAACGTCTTGCCGCGGTACGCGCGAAGGTACGGGAGCGATTGTTTGAGTACCGCAATGTCTTCCATGAAGGTCTCCTCGGCGCGGCGGCGCCGCGTCGTGAAAAGGCCTATACTATACGATGGAAAGGGGAAGTCAATCGGCTCGCGTCCGGGATGCGAAAGGGAAGTCCATCGGCCTGCGTCCGGGGTGCAAAGGGGAAGTCAATCGGTACATATTCGGTGAACCCGTGCGTCGAAACGCGCAACCAACGCGTCCGTTGCGCAATTGCGGCTCTGGCGGCGCTATGGGGGTGGGGACCGGAGGTCTCGACGGCGGCAATCGCTCGGCGTCCCTGCTCACCCTGAAACAACCCCCCTTCCGTCCCCCCTTCGGGAGAAGGGGGGAAACGCCGGCTGCGGCCGGCGCACGTGCGTCGAAACGCGCAACCAACGCGTCCGTTGCGCAATTGCGGCTCTGGCGGCGCTATGGGGGTGGGGACCGGAGGTCTCGACGGCGGCAATCGCTCG
>JBFZCA010000250.1:0-4618 GCA_041308205.1 Planctomycetota bacterium
GGCGCCTCGAGCGCCGCGCGCATTGCTCCGCCGTCGCGGAACCGCGCGTCGGGCTCGATCTGGCAGGCGCGAAGCGCCGTGCGGATCAGGGCCGCGAGCACGGGATCGCGCGCGAAGTCGCGCGCGCGGGCGCCGAGCTCGGGAAAGCGATGCGCGGGGAGCCCGGTCGCCATCTCGTAGATGACGAGCCCCGCGGCGTACACATCGGCGCGCGCGTCCATCCGCCCATCGGGCGGCATGTAGCGCTCGGTGCCGAGACGCGAGACATCGGCGCGCGCATCGGTCAGCAGGCCGAAGTCGGCGAGCTTGAGCGTGCCGCCGACGAACAGGCAGTTGGCGGGCTTCACATCGCGGTGGACCATGCCGGCCTCGTGGAGAAAGGCCAGGGCGCCGAGGAGCTGGCGCGCGCAGTCGAGACACTCGGCGGGGGGACGCGGGCCGGCCGCGAGGCGGCTCTCGAGCGTCGCCGGCCGGTAGGAGGCATCGGCCGCGGGCGCGGCGCCGGACGCGTCGTCCGCGAGGTCCATGACGTAGAAGAGATGGTCGGCGGTCTTTCCCACGTGGTGAATCGCGATGAGGTCGGGGTGCGTGTGCCGCAGGTTGCTCTCGAGGCGCGTCAGCGACACGATCTCCCTGCCCGCGGGATCCGCGCCGCCCTCCGGTCTCAGCGGAATCACCTTGACCGCCCGCAGCCGCCCCGTCGTGCGGTTGACGCCGAGCCAGACCGTGCCGAAGCCGCCCTTGCCGATCGTGTGGACGAGATCGAAGTCGGGAATCGCGAGCATGACCTGTCACCTCGCGCGCATGGTGCGCTCGACGCGCGTCGTCATCGCGCGCTCGAGCGCCGGCTCCGGGCGCGCCGCGAGCGCGTCCTTGAGCGCCGCGGTGAGAGTCCCTTCGCTCTCGTAGGCGCCGGCGAGTGCCTTCAGTCTCGCACGCACTCTGCGCGCCGCCTTGTATGCCGCGTTGCGGGAGAGCCCCGTGAGGCGCGCCGCCTCGTTGCCGGAGACGTCATCGAGCATGAGAAGCTCGAACGCGAGGTACTCGCGCGGGTCGGACTCGCGCCGCGCCGCGTCGAGGACGACCGAGAGGAGACCGCGCTCGAACGCGCGCTCCCAGGCCTCGTCCGGCGCGGCATCGCCGGCCTCGGGCTCGATGGGCGGCTTCTCCGGCTCCGCGCCGTGCGGCCGAATGCGCGCCGCGGGCCTGCGGCGATACTCGGCGACCTGGTTGCGGACGACCGTGCGGAGCCAGTCGCGGAAGCGGCCGCGCGAGGGGTCGTAGCGGAAGACATCGCGCTGCTCGAAGACCTTGAGCATCACCTCCTGGACGATGTCACGCGCCGTGTCGTCCGTGCAGCCCCGGTGCCGGGCGCCGGCGTAGATCGCCGGCCAGTAGCACTCGAAGAACTGATCCCACGCGCGCGGGTCGGCGCCGTCGCGCAGGCGTTCGAGGAGTGTCGCTCTGGTCGAGTCGGTCATGCGTGCGGCCCCTGCCGGGAACGAGTTCCGCGATCATCGTCGCCGCACCGGCACAGGACTCTCCGCTCCTGCGCCGCCGTGTGCGGGGACATCGCGCTACCGCAGAAAGGGGATCAACGGCCTGACGGCGCCGATGAACCGTTCCGCCCGCGCGATTTCCTGCTCGGCCTCTTCCTTGGAGAAGCGCGCGGCGGGCGTGTAGTCGACGAGCTCCCGATACGTCTCGAGGTGCGCCAGCAAACCCGCGATGTCCGGCGGGAGCAGGCCGGTCTTGACGAAGTGGAGCCCCAGAAGCTGCACCGTGCCGCGGTGGGTCTTGGCCTCGATGCCCTTTGAAACGAGCAACGCACGCGCCCAGTGGAAGGCGGCGTAGTAGGCACGCGAGACCGCGTCGTTGTTGAAACCGCCCGCACACAGATGCCGTGCGGCGGACAGCGCTTCCTCTCCCCGCGCGACATCCTCCCGCGCGTTCTCTCGCGAGTTCTCTCCGGTCATAGGTCGATGCCCTCGCGGTCTATCTCGGCGGCGAAGAGGCGTTCTCTCGCCCGCAGCTCGCCGAAACGGTCTTCGGTCATTATGACGGGCTGGAGCACGATGTTGTTCTCGAGGACTCCGATCTCGAACGCGCGCTGGACGAGCCACGTCGTATCCGGGTCGGAGACCCTGTCGAGCAGGACGAGGACGTCGATGTCCGACTCGGGGCCCCAGTCTCCTCGCGCGGCGGAGCCGAAAAGCCGGAGGGTGCGCAGGCGCGCGCCGAAACGGTCCCGGCATTCTCGGGCGAAACGACGCGCTATCCGCTGCACGTTCGCGAGATCTGTTGATTCCGTCCGGTCGGCAGACATGACTCCGTCTCCCACCGGCACTATACGGGACCTGGCGCGGAGGGTCAAGCGTCGTGCGCCGATCGCCGCTTCTCGACGGAAATCCGGGCCGATGTCCGCCGCCTGCCGCATATACGAGATGGCGGGCCGCACCGGTGCGGCTCGCCGCCCGATCTGGTACTGTGAAGATGGAGGCACGCCCATGCACAGCGCGTTCGCGTTTCGTCTTGCGCTTGCGGCATTCTTCTGCCGTGCGGCGTTCACCGGCGAGGAACCCGCGGTCGAGAAGAAGGCTCGGGCCGCGACGCAGATCTACGTCCGCACCGCGCCGCCCGGCGCCGCCGTGCGCCTCGACGGCAAGGACGAGGGAACGGCGCCCGGCATATTCGTCGTCCCGCCCGGCGCCACGAAGATGACGGTCGAGGTCGAGCTCGACGGCGTGCGGGAGTCGCGCGTCATCGAGGTGCGGGGCGGAAAGATCACGCGCGTCGAGTTCGAGCTCGGCAAGGAGGGCGCGCAACCGGGCTCGAACGCGCGGATTCCGGTCTCCGCGTCTCTTGGTCCCACGCTCGAGTACGTGCTCCCCGACCCGGAACGCCGGCATGCCGAGCTCTTCGACATGGACACGGGCGCGTTCGCGACGATGGAGGAGTTCGGCGCCGACGATCGCGCGACGCACAAGTGGGTTCGCGACCATGGAATGGATGCGCTGGGCGTCATCGAGAAGGGCACGGCGGGCGTGCTGCTCTTCGATGTGGCGACGATCGACGTTCCGCCCGATAGATGGGGCGCGATCACCCTCCAGGAGATCGCAGACCACAAGATCCTGAAGCAGAAGGAGCCGGACAAGATCACGCCCGTCACGTGCGAGCCGTCGTCGCCCGTGCCGACCTGCATCTTCAGGACGCGCGAGGGATCGCTGGGAGTCCTGCAGGTGCTCGGAGAGAGCGAGACGCCCAAGGGCGTCAAGATCCGCTATCGGCTGGCGCGCGTGCCGGGCGGTGCAAGCTCCGAGCAGCCGGACCCGCGCGCGCGGCGCTTCGTGCGCCTCGTCGTCGGCGACGATGCGATGACGTTCCAGGGGACGCGCGCGTCCTGGGAAGAGCTTCCTAGGCTGCTTGAGGCTGTTCCCGATCGCGGCCGGACCGTCCTCGAGCTTGCGGCCGCATCCGCCGGCCTGCCGGTGGCCCGGATCAACGAAGCCATGGCCAGGCTCCAGCCGCTTGTTCAACAGCTCGGCTTCGAGTACCTGAGCCTCGTCGGCGTCCAACCGCTCGAATCGAAGGGGACCTCGGCCGTGTCGCGCGGCCGCCTCGATTTCCGCCTGGCGCCGATGCGCGAGGAAGGGAAGATGCTCGGGCTCACGGAGGGCGACATCGAGCGCTACACGGCCGAATTCAAGGCGAAGGGGCCCCTGCCGGTCACGTACGGGAAAGACCCGTTCGTGTGGTGCCGCCTCGCGAAGGGCGTCGCGCCGCACGTGCGAGGCATCAGCGCGGAGCGCGAGGGGCGGATGTACGTGCTTCTGTCGAATCGCCCCGCGGAAACGATGCTGACCTTGTTCGGCGACTCGAACCCGTGGCGGCTTCTCGATGCCGTGCTCGATGAGCGGGCGCCGGACCGCCCCTCGATCGCACTGCGTCTCGACAGGGAGGGCGGCTGGCGCATGGGCGTTCTGACCGAGGCGCACGTCGGGCTGCCCATGGCGGCGCTCGTCGATGACGAGGTGCTTTCCCTGCCGACCGTCCGCGCCAAGGTCGGGGACGCCATAGTCATCACGGGGGCCTTCACGAGGGAGGAGATGACCGAGCTTGTCGAGCGCTTGAAAGGCGGGGTATCGCGGTAGTCGGCACGACATTCTCGCCGGCTTCGTTTATACTGCTTTTTCGCGCGCCGCGCGGTGCGGCCGCGGAGGAGCGAGCACCGAGCATGGCGATCGATCAGGATCTGCCGCTGGATCTGGCGACACGGGTCGAGGATGAGCTCGAGGGCGGCGAGCGGCTCCTCTGGGCCGGCCAGCCGCGACCGGGGCGCTTCTTCCTTCAGAGCCTGCCCGTGTTCGTCTTCGGAATACCCTGGACCGCGTTCGCGGTGTTCTGGACCGTCGTGGCGTCGGGGCTGTTCTTCGGGCACGACGGCGGGGAGGCCGCGCCACGGGAAGGGCTTCCGGGCCCGATGCAGTTCTTCTGGCTCTTCGGCGTGCCGTTCGTGCTGATCGGCTTCTGCATGCTGAGCGCGCCCTTCTGGGCGCTCAGGAAGGCGAAGAAGACCGTGTACGCCGTCACCGACAGGCGCGCCATCATCTTCGAGGGC
>JBFZCA010000251.1:0-5101 GCA_041308205.1 Planctomycetota bacterium
GGGCAGTACATGGCCGGGGCGGGGAAGAAGCCGGTGATGCTGGAGCCCACGGATGCGGACATCCTGTGGGTGTTCGACATCGTCGACGAACTAGGCGTGTGTCCCCATGATGCCGCGAGCTGCTCGCCGCTCATCGACGGGCGTTTTCTGTACTGCGTCACGAGCAACGGCGTCGAGGAGCAGCACACGCACTGCCCGCGTCCCGATGCGCCGAGTTACTTCTGCCTCGACACGCAGACGGGGCGCCTGTGCGCGGTCGACGCGGAGCGCATGGGACGGCGGCTCTGGCACTGCCTGTGGAGCCCGCCGTCGATGGGGGTCGTCAACGGCCGCAAGCTCGTCTTCTTCGGGGGCGGAGATGGCCTGTGCTACGCGTTCGAGGCGCTCGCGGAGGTCCCCGAGAAGCCTGTCGAGCTCAAGAAGGTCTGGTCGTACGACTGCAACCCGCCGCACTACCGCTTCCGCGACGGGCAGCCGATCCCGTACTACGCCGGCGACAAGCGCAAGAAGGACTCCCCGAACAAGGACGACGGCACGTACCTCGGCCCGAGCCAGATAATCGCGACGCCGGTGTTCCACGAGGGGCGCGTGTACGTGGCGATCGGCCAGGACCCCGCGCACGGCCGCGGCCGCGGGCTGCTCCATTGCATCGATGCCGCCAAGACGGGCGACATCACCGAGTCGGGGCGCGTGTGGTCGTTCGACGGCCTGGAGCGCAGCATGTCGAGCGTCGCCATCGCGGACGGCGTCCTGTACGCCGTCGATTTTGCGGGCCGGCTCCACAGCATGGACCCCGCGACGGGCGCGGTGCACGCGCGCGTCGAGCTCAGCGCCGAGACCTGGGGCACGCCGTTCGTCGCCGACGGGAAGCTCTTCATCGGCACGAAGAAGTACTTCCACGTGTTCTCCGCCGGCGCGGAGCCCAGGGAGCTCGCCAGGATCGCGCTCGGCTCCCCGTCCTACGGCACGCCGGTCGCCGCCAACGGGACGCTGTTCGTGGCGTCGGAGCGGTATCTGTGGGCGGTCGAGGAGGACGCGGCGCCGGCGCAGTGAGTGCTGCGGCGCCGTTGCCGCGGCGGATACGGAAGTGCGCGCGCCGCGCGGGGCGCGCGCGTCGAGGTGAATGCACATGGCCGAGGAAGGCCCGAGCACCGGCAAGAACCCGGAAGTCGAGCGCGTCGACGACTTCAGGTGGCGGATTCGCAGGCACGGCGCCATGCGGACCGATGGCATGGTGTACGCGAGCGACGTCCTGATGGCGCAGATCAGGAAGGACGCCTCGCTCGCCCAGGTCGCGAACGTCGCGTGCCTGCCCGGCATCGTCGGCGCGTCGGCCGCGATGCCGGACATGCACGGGGGATACGGCTTTCCCATCGGAGGGGTGGCCGCGTTCGACCTCGACGAAGGCATCATCTCGCCGGGCGGCGTGGGCTACGACATCAACTGCGGCGTGCGGCTCCTCGGCACGGCGCTCAGGCGCGAGGACCTGGACGGGGTCAAGGACAAGCTTCTCGCGGGGCTCTTCCGGAACATCCCGGCGGGCGTGGGCTCCTCGCGCAAGGATTTCGTGCTGTCGCGGCAGGACTACCCCGGGGTTCTCGCCGAGGGCTCGGCCTGGGCGGTCGCGCGCGGCTACGGCGAGCCGGCGGACAGCGAGTTCGCCGAGGAGGGCGGCTGCATTCGCGGCGCCGACCCCGAGGCCATCGGCGACCGCGCATACCAGCGCGGCCACGACCAGCTCGGCACGCTGGGCTCGGGCAACCATTTCGTCGAGGTCGATTACGTGCAGGAGATCTTCGACCCCGCGGCGGCCGAGGCCTTCGGCCTGGCGGCCGGGCAGGTCGTCATCTTCATCCATTCAGGCTCGCGCGGCTTCGGCCACCAGGTGTGCGAGGACTACATCCAGCGCATGCTCAAGGCCTCGCGGAAGTACGGCATCGAGCTTCCCGACAAGCAGCTCTGCTGCGCGCCGATCAAGTCGTTCGAGGGGAAGCAGTACCTGGGCGCGATGGCGGCGGCCGCGAACTACGCCTTCGCGAACCGGCAGCTCATCACGCACTTCGTCCGCGAGACGTTCGAGAAGAACCTCGGCATGCCGAATCACGGCGTGCGCGTCATCTACGACATCTGCCACAACATCGCCAAGATCGAGCGCCACCCGGTGGGCGGGAAGGAGCTCGAGCTGTGCGTCCATCGCAAGGGCGCGACGCGCGCGTTCGGGCCCGGCCACCCGTCGGTGCCGGCGCGCTACCGCGCGTTCGGCCAGCCCGTGCTCGTGCCGGGCGACATGGGCCGCTGCTCGTACGTGCTGGCCGGGCACAAGGGCGAGGAGACGTTCTCGAGCTCCTGCCACGGCGCGGGGCGCGTCATGGGCCGCAACGAGGCCAGGCGGAAGCTCGGCAACCGTTCGATCGAGAAGGACCTCGCCGCGCGCCATATCATCGTGCGCGCGCAGAGCCGGAAGACCCTCGAGGAGGAGTATCCCGAGGTGTACAAGGACGTGTCGAGCGTGGTCGATGCGGTCGAGGGCGCGGGTCTGGCGCGCAAGGTCGCGCGGCTCAAGCCCGTGCTGGTGATCAAGGGATGAGCGCAACGAAAGCCGCCCTGCTCGTCGCCGTTCTGCCGCTCTTCGCGCCCGGAGCCGAGCCTGCCGCGCCGCCGGTCGCGCCGGCCAAGGGCGCGCTCGTTCTCGCCGTGAAGGACGCCGCCGGGCAGGCGCTCGCCGCCCGCTTCGCGTGCCTCGATCAGCGTGGGGACCCCGCGGCGCAAGGCATCCTGCGCGGCGAGGGCACGTACCGGCTCGATGCGGGCGCGTATCGCGTGATCGTCGGACACGGCCCGGCGTACACGCTCTTCGACGAGCCGGTCGAGGTCGCCGCCGGCGCGCCGGCGCGGCGCGACATCGTGCTCGCGCGCGCGGTCGACACGACGGGCCTGGTGAGCATCGATCCCTGCGCCGCGGGCGCGCCGCCCGATGCGCTCGCGCGGGAGGCCGAGGGCCTCGACCTCGCGCTGCCGCGCGGGGCGCTCGGCGACGGCGCTGCCTGGAATCCGCGCGACCCGGGCGGGAGACTCTTCGCGCTGTGCCCGTGGAGCGGCATTGCGGCCGGCGAGGCGGCGCTCGCCGGCGTCTGGGCGATCGGGTTCGATCATGACCGCGCGGCCGCGGCATGGTGGGGGGCGCCCGGCGACGCCGGCGCGCTCAGGTTCGACTGGTTCAACCTGCTCGGGCGCGGTCACAGGATCGCGTTGCTCGCGGGCTCGGGCGAGGAAGGCGTGCTCGGGCTCCCGCGGGTCTACGTGCCGGCCGCGAGGGCCGAGGATGCGGTCGGCGCTCTCCGCGGCGGTGCGCCCGCGAGCGTATCGTGGGGAATTCTCGTCCAGTTGCAGGCCGAGGGCGCGCTCGCGGGCGCGCTCGTGCCGGCGCGTTTCGGCGGCGTGTCGCTGCGCGTCAAGGTGCAGGCGCCGCCGTGGGTCGAGACCGACGAGGTGACGATCTTCGCGGGCGGCGAGGCCGTGATGCGGACCGATCTGCGGCCCGAGGCGGGAAAGCCGCTGCGCCTCGACCGCACGTACTTCCTGCGCTCGAGCCGCGACACCTTCTACGTCGCCGCCGCCTCGGCAACGGGAAGCATGTCCGCCTATCTGCCGCAGAAGGCAAGGCCGCTCGGCATCGCCGGCCCCGTGTGGGTCGATGCCGAGGGCGACGGCCGCTACACGCCCGCGCAGGACTACGCGGCGGCGTTTCTTGCGCGCTATCCGCGGGGGAGCGCGGCGGCGCTCGATGCGCTGCGCCTCGAGCCCCTGCGCGTGCAGGTCCAGGCGGCGAGCCTGAGCGACGACCGCATTCTGCTTGACCACATCGTCGATGACATCGCGCAGGCGGTGCGCCTCGCGGCGCTCGGAAATCTGCGGCGGAACGCGTACGCCTGGGCTCCCGACATCTTCGCGCGCAGGCTGGTCAAGAACGACCGGGAGATCGTGGAACTGGCGGAGACGACGGCGGGACTCGCCGCCTGCGGCTCGTCGACGGCATTCGGAACGTTCGCGGAGAGCTTCGAGCGGGCGCCCTATGCGAAGAAGGACGCGGCGCTGCTGGTTCTCATGCGGCACGGCAATGCGGTTGCGCCGGCGGCGTGGCACGTCGTCGGCCCCTTCGGCGATCCGGACCGCGCCGGCATTCGCGCCCGGTTCGGCCCGGAGCAAGGCGCGGTCGTGGGCCGGCCGTTCCGCGACTTCCAGGGCAAGGAGGCCCGCTGGGAGAGGATCGCGCCCTCGGGCGGCGCGCTCGTGCTCCGGGCGGCGCCGGACGCGGACGTCCACTACGCGCTCGCGCGCTTCACGGTCGCGGAGGGGGGCGAGTTCGGATTCGTGCTCGGGAGCCGCGGAGGCGCGGCCGCGTGGATCGACGGCGAGAAGATCGTCGAGAAGGAGGGCCGCGACGCCGCGGCGCTCTTCGTCGCGCGGTCGCTCGAGCGCGGCGACCATCAGCTCATGCTCAAGTGCCCGCGCAACGCCGGGGAGGCCCGCGTCCTCTTCGGCCTGCTCGACCCGCGGCGGGTCGTGCGGTTCGAGGGGGAGTAGCGCGGGGCGCGCGCTCACCGGGCCCGCACCTTGACGATCGCCAGCGAGTGCGGCGGCAGCACCACGGCGCCGCCCGCGATTGCGAGGCGCGTTCTCCGCGGCGCGACGCGGTCGGGGTGTTCGCGGTCGTTGTACGCATCGGGTGAGTCGCCCGCGAGCACCACGGCCTCGCACGCGCCTTCGATCGGGACATCGCTCAGCATGAGGGTGCATGCCGCGGCCTTCGAAGGGTGGCGGTTCACGAGGGCGATCGACCAGGCCGTGCGCGTCGCGTTCGCCGTCGCGGCCGCATCGACCGCGGGAATCGTCCGGCCCTCGTGGGCGAGCGCGCCCGACTCGACCTCGCACGCGACGGCGCACGGCTCGAGCTCGTTCGCGTACATCGCCAGCACGTGAAACGTCGTGCGCTTCACGATCCCGTCGCGATGCACCTGGAGCGGCCCCCGGGTATTCACGATCGGGGCGATGTTCGCCATGCCGACATCCTCGGCGTGGCGCAGGCAGGCGTTGAGAAACG
>JBFZCA010000252.1:0-5569 GCA_041308205.1 Planctomycetota bacterium
ACCGCCCAGCCCTCGTCCAGGAGCCGCTCGTAGGCGCGCGAGCGGTCGATGTTCCCCGACGCGGCGAGCGCCGCGAGCGCGGCGCCGGCAGCGGGCGGCCCGTCGCCGCGCAACGCCGCGCTGAGATCGCGGCCGATGTCGCCGCCGTGCCGGGGAACATCGACCGCTCGCGCGCCTACGAGCGGCTCCTGGACGAGGGCTGGGCGGTCGTGCACGTCTATCTCGAAGACCCGCCGCTGCCCTTCAGCCTCGAAGGCAAGGACTACGACACGCGCCACGTCAAGCTCGTGCGGCTTGCCGTGCGGCCCGAGTAGAGGGGATCAGCCATGATCGAAACCGCCGGCCTGACCAAGTTCTACGATTCCCTGGCGGCGCTCGTCGACCTCGACCTCGCCATCCCGGCGGGGAGCATCTTCGGCTTCATCGGCCCGAACGGCGCCGGCAAGACGACGACGATGCGGATTCTGGCGACGCTGCTCGAGCCCACGCGGGGCAGCGCGAAGATCGACGGGCTCGACGTGCGCACGCAGGGCGCCAAGGTCAGGCGCCTCGTCGGCTACATGCCCGATGTCATGGGCGTGTACGACGACCTCAAGGTCTACGAGTACCTGGACTTCTTCGCGGCCGCGTTCGACATCCCGAGCTGCAAACGACCCGGGCTCATCGACGGCGTCCTGGAATTGACGGACCTCACGGTCAAGCGCGCGGCGCTCGTCGACACGCTCTCGCGCGGCATGCAGCAGCGCCTGCAGCTCGCGCGCGTCCTCATTCACGACCCCAAGGTGCTCATCCTCGACGAGCCGGCGAGCGGCCTCGACCCGCGCGCCCGCATCGAGATCCGCGAGCTCCTCCGCGAGCTCGGCCGGATGGGCAAGACGATCATGGTGAGCAGCCACATTCTGAGCGAACTGGCGGAGCTCTGCACGCAGTTCGGGATCATCGAGAAGGGGCGCCTCATCTTCAACGGCACGCTCGACGCGATCCGCCGGCGCATGGGCCTGCACATGAAGGTGCGGGTCAAGGTCGCCGAGCGCACGGACGACGCGGCAGCGCTGCTCGGCGCGCTGCCCGAGGTCGCGAGCGTCGCCCGGGTCGACGACTACCTGTCCGTCAAGTTCGCGGAGGGGCGGAGCGCGGACGGGCTGATCGCCCGCGCGCTCGTCGGGGCCGGCCTCGCGGTCACGGCCATCGTGCCCGAGGAGGTCAACCTCGACGAGGCGTTCCTGGAAATCACGCGCGGCGCCGTGCAGTAGCATGCTCGCGCACGCCTGGGATTTCCTCCGCGGCGGCCGCTGGTTCCGGTGGCTCACGGGCCCCATCTTCGAGAAGGAGCTGCGCTGCGCGAGCCGCAGGCGGCGCAACTACGTCCTCAGGACCGCCTACGTGCTGCTGCTCGCCGCCATGCTCGGGCTCATGCTGGCCTCGATGCCCTCGAGGTACGGGTCCTCGCTCTACAACCAGCCCTGGCAGACGGCCCGCCTGGAGGAGCTCGGGCGCATGCTCGTCTTCGCCATCGCCTGGTTTCAGTTCATCGCGCTGCAGCTCGCGGCGCTGGTGCTCATGAGCACCGCCGTGAGCGAGGAGATCTACCGCCGCACGCTCGGCACGCTCGTGACGACGCCGCTCACGAGCCTCCAGATCGTCATGGGGAAGCTCGCGGGCAGGATGCTGCAGCTCCTGCTCCTCCTCGCGCTCAGCGTGCCGCCGCTCCTCCTCCTGCGGGTCTTCGGCGGCATTCCCTGGGAGTACGTGCTCGGCGCCGTCGCCGTCACGTTCACGGCGCTCCTCTTCGTCGCGGCGTTGACCATGTTCTTCTCGATCTTCAACCGCCACGCCTACGTGGTCATCCTCGCGACGCTCATCGCCCTCGCAGCGGTGTTCCTGCTCGCGCCGTGGCTCACTGGGACCGTCATGGATGCAATGGGCGCCGGCAACCGCAGGATCATGGCGTCTCTGGCTTCGTTCAACCCCTACATGATGCTCTTCTTGCTCACCGAGCAGTTGATGGGCCCCGGTTTTATCGGCCTTCCACGCATGTTCGGCACCGACCTCGCCCGGCATTGCGGCCTGATGCTCGCGGCATCGACCGTCATCATCGCGGCCTGCACGGCGTTCGTCAGGCGCGCGGCCCGCTGCCAGGCGACGGGCGCGCCGTTCAGGCTCCTCCGGCGGCGCGGCGCGAAGGACGCCGCGGCCGCCGCCGGGGACTCGCCGGCGCACGTCCCGGTAGGTCGCGTCACGGGCCCTCCGGTCCTCTGGCGGGAGATCAGGCAGCCCCTCATCCGCGGCCGGATCAAGCGCCGGCTCCTCCCCGTCCTCGCGCTCCTCGTGCTCTTCGGCACATACGTGTCTACGTATTTCGATAACGCGATCGCGGACAGGGACACGCACACCGCGTACCTGGTGACCTTCCTCCTGCTCGCCATGCTCATCACCGCGATCACCGGTGCGACCCCCATCACGACCGAGAAGGAGGCTCAGACCCTGCCGCTCCTCCTGGCGACGCCCCAGACGGGCGGCCGCATCATCGCCGGCAAGTTCCTCGGCGCGCTCAGGCGGTGCCTGCCCGTGTGGCTGCTCATGGCAGTCCACTTCGCTGTCTTCGCGCCCTTCGGGCTCATCGCATGGTTCGTGCCCGCGCTCATGGCGTTCGTGGCCGCGGGAATGATGTGCTTTCAGACCGGCACGGGGCTCTTCTTCGGCGCGCTCGTCAAGCGCACGACGACGGCGGTCGTCCTCAACGTGCTCCTCGGGCTCGCCCTGTGGGCGCTCGTGCCGTTCATCCTCGTGCTCATCGAAGAAGCATCCGGCCCTTCGCGCAACGAGATCTCCGGGGGCTTCCTGTACCTCCACCCGGGAGTGCAGACGGTCGTCATCGCGGCGGCGGGGTGCGGCGAGCCGCGCCACCGTACCGGCTACTACGGCGACAACAGCCGCAACCTCGCGTTCAACTGGCCGAATGGCAACTCGGGCGCAGGAGCTTCGGCGACGTTCATCATCTTCTCGTCGGCGCTCTACGGGCTCGCGGGGCTGGGCGCCGCCGCCCTGGCCGCGGGCCTCCTGCGGCCGAGGGCGCCGTAGCCTGCGGCGAAGGCGGCCCGCATTTGCCGGGACCTGCGACCGCCCGTAGAATAGCAGCATGAGAACCAGATGCCCCCTCGCACTCGCCCTGTCCGCCTTCGCCGCCCTGTCCCTTCCGGCCGCGCAGCCGAAGAGCGACGAGGCCGCCAACGCGCTCGAGGTGTTCGAACGGCTCATCGGCCAGCGCGTGACGAACGTCGACGACGTGCTCAAGCAGTACGCCGCGATCGAAGCCGCGGGCAGGTTCGACGCCGGCGGCCGCGCGCGGGTGCACGCGGGCCTGGTCGCGGCGCTCGGGAAGATCGAGGACAAGTCGCTCGCCTACACCGCCGAGACCGTCCTCGACAACTGGGGCAACTCGCAGTGGCCCGCCAAGGTCGTCGTGCTGAAGGCGATGCTCGGCCCGAAGTTCCCGATGGCGCGCGAGAAGCGCGTCACGCACCTCGCGGCCATGGCGCGCGGCAGCCATTTCAGGCTCTCGATCTGGGGCATTCGGCTCCTCGGCGACTCGCGCTGGCCCGAGGCGGTCGATGCGCTCATCGAGCTTCTCAAGGCCGAGGAGGCCAAGGCCAGGGGAAGCTCGGTGCTCCTCACCATCGTCGGCGCGGAGCTTTACCGCATCCTCGGCGCCGAGGCGCCGCAGGGCGCCACTTCCGCGCTGATCGAGCACAACTGGAAGAAGCTCGGCCGCAAGCTCCCCGACAAGGTCGACTACTCGCTGCCCGCCGACAGCGGGCCGACGGTGTCGTTCT
The DNA here is from genome assembly GCA_041308205.1 of Planctomycetota bacterium. Taxonomy (GTDB): domain Bacteria; phylum Planctomycetota; class UBA8108; order UBA8890; family UBA8898; genus UBA8898. Next base: position 3,834 of record JBFZCA010000252.1, read on the forward strand.
TCGGCGACCTGATCTCCCCCCGCGCGGTGTTCCTCATCGACATCTCATCGAGCATGCGGCAGGAGACGACGCTCGCGCTGCGCGCGTCTCGCCGCTCGGCCGTGAAGGGGGACGCCGGCGAGCGCCGCGAGCAGAAGGTCGCGATCGTCAAGCGCGAACTGGAGCGCTGCCTGGGGCAGCTCCAGTCCTGGTACAAGTTCAACCTGGCCGGCTACCATTCGAAGGTGCTGCCGTGGCGGCGCAGCCTCGCCCTCCAGGGCGCGGGCTCCTCGAACATCGACAGCGCCAAGCAGTACGCGCGGGACCTGGAGGTCGCGACGGGAACGAACATCTTCGAATCGGTGAAGCTCGCGCTGCCCGTCGATGAGCTGGATACGATCTATCTGCTCTCCGACGGCGTGCCGTCCGTCGGGGGCAACCCCGCCCAGATCGAGCGGATGGTCGAGGACATCAATTACCTCGTCGGCGCCAGGATCGTCACCTACGGCTTCGCCGGCGAGGATCGGGGATCGTACGACGAGGCCTTCATGCAGCGCCTCGCGCACGAGAACTGGGGTTGGTATCGAAGGCTCAACAAGTAGGCGTGCGGCACGCGCCCCCGGCGAGAGCGCGACGCGCCCGGCGATCGCCGCCGAGTGCGCCGAGGATCACCGCCGGGGACGCGCCGGCACGGCGCCTACACGACGACCTTGACGTTCTTTGCGCGCGCTCCGCGCGGCGAGTTCTCGGACTCGAACGTCACTTCCTGGCCCTCGCGAAGCCGGTCGAAATCGTTGTCGACCACCGCGCTCCGGTGAAAGAACACGTCCTCGCCGTTCGCCGAGCGAATGAACCCGAAGCCGCGATCGGTCTTCAGCCTGTTGATCTGGCCGCGCATCATGGGAAAAACCTCCGTTATCGGTTGGCCGGTGCGCAGCGGAAAAAAAATCCGGGGCGGAAACCCCCGCTGCGCGCGGCGCAACGAAGCGAAACTTCCGTCCCGGATCGTAACGACGTCACAAACTGCAGCTTCTGTAAGCCTCAATAGTATAGCGCATGCGCCGCGATTGTCGAGCGCCGCGCAAATTTTTTCCCGCGCCCGCCCCGCCGCCCTCTCCCTCCCTGCCCGCCCCGCACGTATACTGGAGGGTGAGCCGAGCTCCCGTGGAGGTTTTTCATGCACTACAGCGGCGCGTTCCTCGCCATGGTGTGCGCCGGCGCCGCCGTTGCCGCGCCCGCCCCGCCCGACTTCACGCAGGTCATCGAGGCGGACTGGCTTCTTCAGGAGCAGTACCGCGCCGCGCGGCCATCCGGCCCCGTCACGACGCAGTCCGACGCGGCCGGCGCCTGCGACGGCGTCAAGAACGGGTCCTACGGTTTCCACACGGGCTCCATGCAGGACCCGTGGTGGCAGGTCGATCTGGGCGCCGTGTCGCCGGTCGCGCGCATTGTCGTGTGGAATCGCTGCGACGGCGCCGCCGAACGCGCGGCGCGCCTCGCCGTGCTCCTGTCGGCCGACGGCACGCGATGGGAGCGCGCCTACGCGCACGACGGCACGGCCTTCGGCGGCGTCCCGGACGGCAGGCCGCTCGGCATCGACCTCGCCGGCAAGGCCGCGCGGATCGTGCGGATTCAGGCGCCCGGCGCCGGCTACCTCCACCTCGATGAGGTCGAGGTCTTCGCGCCGGACGGCGCGAACCTCGCGCTCCGCAAGCCGGCCGACCAGGCGAGCGTATCCCAGTGGTCGCGAAGCCACG
>JBFZCA010000253.1:0-10479 GCA_041308205.1 Planctomycetota bacterium
TCGCGCGCCTCGAAGGCGCGGATGTCGCCCTCCCAGCGCTCGGGGCCGGGCGGCGCCGCGCCGGACGCGAGCAGGCAAAGAGCGCACGGTACGAGCAGGCGATGTATCCATCTCACGGGCACGCACCTCCGATCGCGCACGAAGCCGCCCTCAGTACTCCCGTTTCGTCTTGATCCCGGGCTGGGGCAGCGGATACACGCCGTTCGCCTCGGCCGCGAGCGGGGCGGGCGAATCCATCGCCAGCGCGTCGACGCCGGGCGCGAACTCGTGCGGGTGGTTCAGGGCCTCGTTCCACGTGACCGCCTGGCCGGTATGGCAGGCCAGTCGCCCCATGATCTGGACGAGGTTCAGCTCGGCGCCGCGCCTGGCCTCGTTGAAGGGCTTGTCCTGCCGGATGGCATCGATCAGGTGATCCCATTCGAGCTGGTAGGGATTGGGCTCGGGCTGCGGGAACGCCCAGGCGAGGTCGGCATCGGCGAACGTGTGCCCGCGGTAGATGCGGCACTTGGCCGGCGTGTGCATGAAGGTCGAGATCACGGCCGAGCCCTTCGTGCCGTGGGCGTAGCTCGCGAACTCGTCGTGACAGCCGGCGATGTTCCGGGCGTTGACGAAGAGCCTGGCGCCGTCGGCGAACGTGTATTCGACGAAGTAATGGTCGCCGTTCTGGTCGACGCCATCGCCGCGGTAGTACCGTCCGCACGAGCCCTGCGCGCGCACGGGCCACGAGCCCTTCATCCAGCAGCACTCGTCGATGTTGTGGCTCGTGTAGTCGTGCAGAAGGCCCCCGCCGGCCCAGAAGAAGCCCAGGTAGCGCTGCACCTGGTAGAGGAGCTCGGACATGCCCTCGGGCTTCGGGCCCGTGAAACCGGCCGGGCCGATCAACCGGTAGGTCCTGAGCATCGTGAGCTCGCCGATCTGCCCCGCCTGGATCCGGTCCAGGAGCTCCCAGCGGGCCTTGCAGTGCCGGCACATGAGCCCCACCCCCACCTTGAGGTTCTTCTTCTCGGAGGCTTCGGCAAGAGCCAGCATCTTCCGGGTCGCCGGCGCATCGACCGCGGTCGGCTTCTCCATGAAGACGTTGACGCCCTTCTCGACGGCGTGCTTGAAGTGAACCCAGCGGAAGGCGCACGGCGTCGTCAGAATCGCGACATCGCCGGGCCGGAGGCAGTCGATCGCCTTCCGGTACGCATCGAAGCCGAGGAACTTCCGGTCCTCGGAGACGTCGACCTGCTCGCCGAACTGCTTCTTGAGATTCTCGTGGCTGCTTGCGAGCCGGTTCTGGAAGACGTCGGCCATGGCGACGAGCTTGATCGGGCCGTTCTTGACCGACATGGCATCGGCGGCGGCGCCGGTCCCCCGGCCGCCGCAGCCGATCAGGGCCAGGCGGATCGTGTTGTCCTCGCCGGCATGGACGGCGGGAACGGCCCCGAGGACGAGGGCCGAGGCGGCGGCCCATCCGCTTGACTTCAGGAACTCGCGCCGCGGCGCTGAAGATGCTCCGGTCATGTCAACGCTCCTTTCCCTGGCAACGGCTCACGGAAGCTCGGCATGCGCCGTGCTCACCATGGCGCCGCGCACGTCGGTCACGCTCAGATAGTAGACGAGCGGGCGCGCCGCGGGAAGCTCCGCCGCGACGGTGTCGCCGTCAAGCTGCGCATCGCGGCTCTCCCAGGCGCGGTCCTGCCACTTGCCCGTGCCCGCCGTGTAGTGAAGCTGTCCCCGAACGACGGGAACCTTCGCAACGAACTTCGCCGACGCTCCGCCGCCCTTTTCGACGAGCGGCCCGAGCGCCGCCAGCGGATCGCCGCCTCGAAGGAAGCTGTCGGCGAAGATGCCGATCTCTTGCGGCGCCCACCCCTGCGGGTGGCCGTGCGGCATGCGCACCTCGATGCGGATCGTGACCGGCGTCTTGACGAGGCGGTACGACGCGCGGTAGCTGTCGAGCGGATACGCGAAGTCGTTCGTGCCGTTGGCGAACAGGATGGGGCACGCGACGCCGGACAGGTAGCGCGACGGATCGAAGCGCTCGACCCAGCGCCGGGCCTGCTCGGGGCCGAGCTTCTCGAACCAGCCGAGCCAGCAACTGTTCTCGTGGAGGAATCCGCACCCGTACACGGGCACGGCCGCCTTGAAGCGGTCATCGATGCCGGCGGCGATGCACGTGAGATACCCGCCCCAGCTTATCCCGGTCACGCCGGTCCGCTGCGGGTCGACCTCCTTGCACGCGCGCAGGAGCGAGTGGCCGCGGATCACCGCGGCGACGGCGTGGTACGTCCACATCGAGGCGGCCTCGCCCTCGGCGAACGGGCGGAACTTGATCTCGTCGCCCTGTCCCGGCATGCCATCGGGAAGGCGCTGCCCGTCCGGCCCGCAGCCTCCGAGGTCCATGGCGATGGCCGCGTAACCGCGGCGCGCCCACAGCTCCGCCCACTCGGGGAACGCCTTGCCGCCGCCGCCGTGGACGAGCACCATGCCGGGGAAAGGCGCCGCCCCCCAGTCGGGCACGGCGGCGTACGCGAAGATGCGCGTCGGCTTTCCGTCGAGGGGCTCGCCCTCGTAGAAGACCGGCCGGAGGACGCCCGAGGGCGCGCCCCACTCGGCGCGCGGCGCCTTCCCGAGCTCGGTCATGTTCCAGGGGCCCGCGTACGTCGCGCCCGCCGCGCGCGGCGTCATGACCTTCAGAACGCGCGGACCGGCGCCGAGGCCCTCGAAGGGCCCGGGCGTCGGGTTCGCCGCGCTGCGCGTCGCGCCGAAGTAATCGGCGTCCACGCGGAGCGGCGAGCCGTCGGCGTTCTCGTAGGGAAGATCGGGGATCTTCGCCTTGCCGAGAAGCTCGGTCGTGACGAACACGGCGCCGGGATTCGCCGGCGCCTGTTCGAACGCGACGCTCAGCGCGACGTCCCCGTTCTCGCTCGCAATCCGAAGCTGCGGGTCGAGCTTCTCGAGCACGACGGCCTTCTCCTCCTTGCCGTACGGCTGCGCGCCGTGCACGTAGACATTGCCGCCCGTTGCAAGCGGGAGCGGGCGCCAGTCGTACACCCACAGCCCGTAGCCGCCCGCCCAGGCCGGGTCCTTGTCGGTGCGCGCGCCGCCGCCCGCGGCGGCGCCTCCCGCCCCGGCGAAGATGTTGTTGTAGAAGCGGTCGTCGCCGCCCTTGATCGTCGTCAGGCCCGCGACCGCAGTCGAATGCGCCGGGTGGTACGGCGTCTCGCGCCCGGGCTCGGGCCGGGTGATGATCCTGCCGCCGAACAGGTTGTGCGCGTAGGCGCCGCCTTCCGACATGTCGAGCAGGCTCACGGGAGACAGGAACAGGTTGTTGTCGACGACGAACGGCCCGTGGTCGACCTCGACGAAGAGGTCCTGGCCGGCGTTGTCGTGAAACAGATTGGCCGAGACGCGCGTTCCCTGCGCCATCCAGTCGAGCCACAGCCCCAGGCACGTCCGATGAATGTGGTTGTTGCGGATGACGGTGTCGATGGCCGCGTGGAACTTGATGCCCGCCATCTCCGCGCCCGAGAAGAGCCGCCGCACGTGGATGTCGTGGATCTCGTTGCCCTCGACGGTGCAGAACGCGGCTCCCAGGCTGCCGACGACGCCCGCCTGCTCGCAGTGCGAGATCGTGTTGTTCCGGACGACATGGTGCCCGATGGCGTCCCTGTGCCAGCCTCTCGCGAGGGCGCGCTCGATGGTCTTGACGTAGCCCTCGGCCGAGTTGGCCGAAGTGTTGTCCCACTCATCGCCGTGCTTGCCGAGCGCGATGCCCGAGCACGTCGAGTGGCTGACGGCGTTGTCCTCGATCACCCAGCCCTTGCTCCAGTGAGTGCCCACGAGGCCGATCTGCTCGGCGGTCGGCGGCGCCCACGGCGTGGCGGCGTGGCGCAGCGCGAAGCCCCGCACGGTGATGAAGTTCCGGCCGGGCTTGTCAGGATAGAACACCGTCCGGCGCACGTTGATCTCGACGAGGCGCTCGTTCGGGTCGGCGTCCTTGAACTGCGCCCAGATCGTCGTCGTGGCGCCATCCACGCGCGCGAACCAGAGCCCCGGGTTCCGGCCGCCCGACGGCGTCCGCCCCTTGAAGACCAGGCAGAGCGTCTTGACGCCGCTCACGGCCTTGATCGCGGGCGTGAACGAGGACCACGACTGCCAGTCGCCGGTGTTCGGGACCGTGCAGCTTCCCAGAAGCTCTCCCTCCGGCCCGTCCAGGCGGAGCTCGATGACGCCGCCCGTGCTTGCGGACGCGGCGCGGATCTCGATCCGCTCGGCCTTCGGGCCGAAGTCGACGCCCTCGTAGCGCAGCCAGTCGCCGTGCGCGATCCAGCCGATGCACCGGCCGCCCTCGGAGCAGTCCGCATCCTGCGTGCCGTGCCGGGCGGCGCTCTTCGTCGCCGGAATCCGCGGCAGGTTCTGCGCGGCGTCGCCCGGCCGCAGCCAGGCCACGTTCAGGAGATACTCCGTGCCCGCACCGCCCAGCCACGCCGGCGGCGTGTCCATCGGGCTCAGCACCTCCTCGATCTTCGCCGCCTCGATGAGCCACTCGCCATCGAGGTACACGACGCCCGTGTGGTGCTCGCGGCCCCGAGGATCGAACCAGTCTCCCCGGATCGGGTCCGCGTACGGATTGAAGCCGCCGAAGAACGAGTCCGGCAGCACGGCTTTCCATGCGTCGTTCTCGGCCTTCACCCAGCCCTTCACGACCTCGGAGCCCTTGATCTCGACCTTCTCGCCGGGCGCCGCCCGGTACACGATGCGCTCCTTGTCCGACAGGCCGCCCCGCGGCGGATTGATGCGCTCCCTGTACGTCCCCGCGTGCACGGTGATGACATCGCCCGGCTGCGCGAGGTCGGCGGCGCGCTGGATCGTGCGAAGCGGCGCCGTCTTCGTCCCCGGCGCGGCATCATCGCCGCCCGGGGCGACATGGTACTCTCCGGATTGAACGGCGGCGTACGGCACAAGCAGCGCTGCGGCGGCGACAAGAAACAGCGAGAGATGTCTGTGCATGGCCTTCCTCTCTTTCGTTGCGTACATTCTACCCGACGCCCGCGCCGGACGCATTCCGGCGCGCAGGCCGGCATGCCCGGACGTCAGAGCGTCCGCAGGTGAAACCCGCCGTCGATGTCGATCACGGCGCCGGTCGAGAACGGCAGGAGGCCGCGCGCGATCGCGGCGACCGCGGCGCCGACATCCTCGGGCGTCCCCCACCTGCGAATGGGCGTCACGCCGCCCGCGATCAGGCGGTCGTATTTCTCCTTGACGCCCGCGGTCATGTCGGTCGCGACGATGCCGGGCCTGAGCTCGTAGACGTTGATCCCGTGCTCGGCGAGGCGCGCCGCGAAGAGCTTGGTCGCCATGCCCAGGCCGGCCTTCGCCACGCAGTACTCGCCGCGGTTGAGCGACGCCGTGTAGGCCGAGATCGATCCGATGTTGACAATGGAGAGCGGGCGCGCGGGTCCGCGCGCGCGATCATCGAGCATCCACCGCGCCACATCGCGGCTCAGGAAGTACGGCCCCTTCAGGTTGACGGCGATGACGGCGTCGAAGCTCTCCTCCGACGCTTCGAGAATATCGGCGCGCACCTTCGGGGCCGTGCCCGCGTTGTTGACGAGCATGTCGATGCGCCCGAACTTCAGGCGGCAGGTCTCGATGACGCGTGCACGGCCCTCGGCCGTGCCGATGTCGGCGGCGGCGTAGGCGACGCCGGTCGTGCGGCGCAGCTCGCCGAGCGCCTCCGCGACCTTCGACTCCTCTCTCACGCCGTTCAAGCAGAGCGCAAAGCCCTCCGCCGCGAGCGCGCGGGCGATCCCGAGGCCGATTCCGCGCGTCCCGCCCGTCACGATCGCCGTGCGCCGATCCGCAGTCATGGGCATTTCTCCAGGATGGCGAGGACATCCCCCGCGCCGTAGATGTCGCGCAGCACGTACGGCTTGTAGTGGCCGTTGCCGGGGAAGATGGCGAGGAACGGGATCGTGCGGCTGCCGAGCCGGTCGCGCAGCCGGATCGCGAGCGACGAGTTCTCGGCGTGCGTGATGTCGGCAACGACGCGCGCGACGTTCTTGGCATCGAACGCCGCGGCGACCTCCGGGCTCTCGAGCACGAAGCGCTCGACGTACTTGCAGTTCGGACACCAGTCGGCCGTGAAGTCGATGACGACCGTCCGCGCCTCGCCGCGGTAGCGCTCGAGCGCTTCCGCGCCGAGCGGCTCCCACGCGCTCCCCTCCTCCTCCCCCGCGGGCGCGAACAGCACCCAGGCCGAAAGCGCCGTGCCGGCGAGGATCGCCGCGCGCCATGCCCAGCGCTTCCCGGCGGGAACGAGCGGATGCGCAAACCGCCCCCAGAGATAGGCGCCGAAGGCGAGCGCGAGGCACAGAGCCAGCGTGTACCACACGACTTCCTGCCGCAGGAACGTGAAGAGGTAGACCACGGTGCCGAGGAGCACGAATCCCATGACGTGCTTGAAGGTCTCCATCCATGGCCCCGACCGCGGCACGAACCTGAGGAGCCGCGGGCTCGCCGAGAGGATCACGTACGGGGCCGCCATGCCGAGGCCGATGCTCGTGAACACCGTGAAGATCGTGAGGGGGCTCTGGCCGAGCACCCACGCCATCGTGGCGCCCAGGAAGGGACCGCTGCAGGGCGTCGCCAGGAACGTGGCCAGGACGCCCTTGTAGAAGGAGCCGAGATAGCCCTCGCGCGCCCCGGCGCCGTCTCCCGCCGACACGGCGATCACGTAGACATCGAACATCCCGAGCGCGAACACGAAGACGAGCCCGGTCATGGCGATGTTGAAGGCGTCGGTGCGGAAGAGATCGCCCCACCCGAAGCCGAGCGTCGCCGCGAGGGTCGCGAGCACCAGGAACACGGTCATGATGCCGGCCCCGAAGGCGAGCCCGAGGCGGAGAATACGGCCGCGCGACTCGTGCGCCTGCGAGACCAGGCTCGCGATCTTGATGCCGATCACCGGGAGGACACACGGCATGACGTTGAGGAGCGCCCCGGCGATGAAGCCGAAGAAGAGCGCCATGAGGAGCCCGCTCACCTCGTCCTGCACGAGCGAGACGGCCTCGTACCTCGACACGTCGAAGGCGGCGTCGGCCGCCGTCTCTCCGGCCGCGGGAGGAGGCGCTCCTTCCTTCGGCGGCGCGGGCGCCGCGCGATCGAAGTCCGCAAACACGGCCGCGTTGGCGGCCGCGGGCTCGCCCTCGCCCGCCGCGACCTTGACCTGCGCCGGCAGATCCTTGATGAGCGGCAGGCAGCTCTCCTTGCAGACCATGAGCGAAGCGTCGATGGCGAGCGTGTAGGCGCCGGGCGCCAGGTCGGGGGCGGCCGCGACCTGCAGGAATACGGGCACGTTGCCGTAGTACGCCCAGACCCAGTCCTTGGGGTCGTAGTCGGCGACCTTCTTCTTGCCCGGAAGGTAGCGCGCGGGGCTGAACGTGAAACCGTCCTGATCCCTCCCCGCCACGACCGTCGCCTCGCCGATGCCGGGCCCTTTCGGGTTCGCGTAGGCGTACCAGCCCGCATCGATCCCGAGCACGACGGCCATGCGGAACGTGCTCCCGGGCCGCACCTCTTCGCGGTCGAGCAGCACATCGAACGCGATCGGATCGGCGGCGGGCAGGCCGAGCGCCGCGGCCGGATCGGACAGGTCGGCCGCGCCCCACGCCGGAAGGAGCGGCCAGCCGAAGGCGAGGGCGAGCGCGAGATTGCGAAGCATGACCTGCAGCTCCGTCACTTCGTGGCTTCCTTGGCGGCCGCCTGAATGGACACCGACACCGCGGGCACCTTGCGCAGGTCGATCGCATCGAGCGCGAGGTACCGGCCGGTTTCCCCGCTGCCGCGCACCTTGCTCTCGAGATTGGAGCGCACGTACGTGAAGGTGAGCTTGTGCGCGCCCTTGGCGAGCGTGTGCTCGCCGAGCTTCTGCGTCTTCACCGCGATCTCGGGCGCGTACAGGTCGACCTCGTCGACGAGCGTCTTGCCGTCCAGCGCGATCGCGTAGACGCCGTAGTCCCACGAGCGCGTCAGGCGCGCCTTGAGCACGTAGCGGCCGGCGTCCTCGACATCGAAGCTCACGTGCATGACCGGCGGCGTCTCGGACTTCGGGGGATGGTAGAAGAGCTGCATCCCGCCGCTGTAGCCGCCGCCCTTCTGCGCCTCGACCCCCCCGGCGGGCTCGCACACCGTCTTCTCCAGGAGCGCCTCGCCTTCGATCCTGGTCGCGAGCTTGAGCCGCTCCGGCGCGGGCGGCAGCTCCGCGAAACGCTTGGCCGGTCCTTTCTGGTACCAGAAGGCGACCGACGAGAAGTAGTCCGGGCGCTCCTCGAAGCCGCTCCTGACGTGCGTGCCGGGGAACTCGTACACGTACTTCTGTCCGGGACCCGCCGCGAGCTCCTTCTCGGGCTTGTGGAGGACCTCGACGTCAAGCGGCTCCTCCGTCACGACGCGTTCGGGCTCGAAAGCCACGCCCTTGTGCTCGATTTCCACCCTGAGCGACCTGGTGAACGGCACCGGGTCGGCAATGTGCCACCGGTACGCAGTGCCGTGGTCATCGGTATCGAAGCCCTCCCAGATCGACACGCCGTAGTACAGGTTGTTGAAGGGCCGGAAGCCCCACGCGTCGCAGAAGTAATCCTCGGTGCCGGTTCCCCGAAGCGACGGCTCGACCTCGCCGTCGATATAGAAGAAGTCGTCGCCTTCCCCGAACCAGCTCCCGCTGTTCATGTGGACCGACAGGACCGTGCCGACGTAGTGGCCCTCGCCGGCGCCGTCGAAGAGCAGGTAGTTCTTGCCGGCCTCGCAGGGGAATTCCTGGCGGTACTGGGCGTGGAAGTAGGCGGCGGTCTCGCCCGGGTCGGGCGTCGTGCGCCAGTCGACGTACCAGTAGAGCGCGTGCACCATGTGCTCGGGGCTGTCGTTCGTCACCGTCACCTTCGCCGATTTTCGGAACGGCATCGGCCAGTAGCAGTTGTACGCGCGGCCCTCCGAGGAGACCTGGACCGGCAGGGAATTGACGGGAACGGTGATCCCGTGCCCCGCGGCGAAGAAGTCGCCGAGCGGCGACTCCACGCTCGGCTGCTCCTTGCCGTCCCAGTACATGCGCAGCGTGACGCTGCGCCCGTAGTACGGGTCGGCGGCGGCGATCGTGAACCAGATGTGCGTGATCCGGCCCGGTCCCTCGAGCTCCGCCACGGTCAAGGTGTCTCCCGGCGCGATCGGGCGCGCATCGGCGTTGCCGTTGCGCCAGTTCTCATCGGCGCTCGATGCGCGGCGGCTGCGTTCCTTCCTGAGAAGCTCGATGCCCGCGAGGGGATTGCCGCCGGCCTCCTGCGCCCACGCGGCGCACTCGGCGGCGATCAGGACACACGCGACGATGCTTCGCATTGCAGACCTCCTCGGTGAGTGCCTTGTTTCTCCGGCGCGGCAACGATGCGCCGCGCGTTTCGTCCCTTGTAGCAGGCTCGGCGCGATGCGTCAATATGCGCCCATCTGTCGCCCGGCGCCGCCGCCGCGTATACTGGTGTGCGTGGGCACGCTCGTTCTGACCTTTCTCTGCCTGGCCGGCGCGGACGCGCCCGAGAAGGAGCTCTTCGTCCTCAAGAGCGGCGAGGAGCATTTCGGGCAGATCGTGCTGCGCAACGACCGCTCGTTCTTCATCAAGGTCGAGGACCGCATCATCGCGGTCGCGCAGGCTGATGTCGCCGACCGGATACCGCAGCGCGCGATTCCCCGCGAGTACGAGCGCCGCCGCGCCAAGATGGGGCAGGATGCGCCTTCCCGCTACGCGCTCGGCGCCTGGTGCCGCAAGGTCGAGCTTTTCAAGGAAGCCAAGGAGCTCATCGAGGCCGCGCTCAAGCTCGATCCCACGCACGAGGGCGCCAAGAAGGAGCTTGCCGCCCTCGCCGCGCAGGATCGCTCCAAGGTGCCGTGGCGCGAGGATGATTCCGTGTTCCTGCGCCTCGAGGTCGTCGCGGGCGATGGCAAGTCGGCCGCGCCCGACAACGAGAGCTGGGAGCGCGTCAAGAGCTTCCTCGTCAACGCGCGGCCGCCCTTCACGGTCATGCCCGAGGGCGACAGGAAGATCCCCCCGACCTGGATCCTGCGCATCGAGCTCGCCGCCGAGGTCGTGTCCGAGAACCGGTTCTACGAGGAGGTCGTCGTGAGCCGCGTGTGGCGCGGGACGGCGAAGCTCGCGGTCACGGATCCGAAGACGCGGGCCGTCCGCTTCGTCCTGGAGGCAGGCGAGGTCACCGAGACGCTTTCCCCGAACGACAAGGGCGCGGGAATCAAGCACGCGGCGCTGGCGAAGCTCCTCCAGGCCATGCGCGCCGAGTCCGGCTTCAGGTACAAGAAGGCAGCCGCGCCCCCGCCCGCAAAGAAGCCACCGGAGGGAGGCGCGCCCGCGCCGTGATGATCGCCCGGCCCGCACGGTCGGGAACCTGTTTCGGTCACGCGCGCTTCGGAGGCCTCAGCATCGACGCCACG
>JBFZCA010000254.1:0-8223 GCA_041308205.1 Planctomycetota bacterium
CTTGTCGCCGAGCTTCTCGCTCGGTTTCGCTCGAAAGGGACCTTCTGCGACAGGCTCTTCGACCGCCCATAAGCAACGCCGGGAGGGCGGCGGCCGCGGCTTGCCATGCCCCTGCGGCGCCGCTACACTTGCCCCTTCGTCGTGCACGCGACATTCGCGTTGTGCGTGCGGGAGGAACTCCATGTACAAGATCGCCGTGATCGGCGGGGACGGCACGGGCCCCGAAGTCGTTGCGGAAGCGCTCAAGGTGCTCGATGCCGTCGCCCGGCGCAGGAACATCGCCTACGAGACCCACGCCTTCGACTTCGGCGGCGAGCGGTATCTGCGCACCGGCGAGGTGCTGCCCCCGACCGCCGTCAAGGACCTGCGCGGCTTCGACGCCGTGCTGCTCGGCGCCATCGGCCACCCCGACGTGAAACCCGGCATCCTGGAAAAGGGAATTCTCCTGCGCCTGCGCTTCGAGCTCGATCAGTACATCAATCTCAGGCCCGTCAAGCTGTATCCGGGCGTGAAGGGGCCGCTCGCGGACAAGGGGCCGGACGACATCGATTTCATCGTCGTGCGCGAGAACACCGAGGGCCTGTACTGCGGCATGGGAGGCATTCAGAAGCTCGGCACGCCGGACGAGGTCGCGACCCAGGTCTCGGTCAACACGCGCAAGGGCGTCGAGCGATGCATCCGCTACGCCTTCGAGACGTGCCGCGCGCGCAACAAGCGCAAGCGGCTGCTCCTGTGCGCCAAGACGAACGTCCTCACGTTCGCGCACGATCTGTGGGAGCGCGCCTTCTACGAGGTCGGCGCGGAGTACAAGGACGTGGCGACCGATTACGCGCACGTCGATGCGACCTGCATGTGGATGACGCTGCAGCCCGAGCGCTTCGACGTCATCGTCACCGACAACATGTTCGGCGACATCATCACGGACCTCGGCGCGGCGATCCAGGGCGGCCTGGGCATCGCGGCCGGCGGCAACATCAACCCCGACCCGGGCGGCGTGTCCATGTTCGAGCCCATCGGCGGCTCGGCGCCCAAGTACAAGGGCACGAACAAGATCAACCCGCTGGCGGCGATCTCGAGCGCCGACATGATGCTCCGCCACCTCGGCGAGGTCGAGGCCGGCAAGTCGATCGAGGCCGCGATCATGCACGTGACGCAGCACAAGCTCAAGAGCCTCGGCGCGGGCAAGATGGGGTACACGACGACGCAGGTGGGAGACCTCGTCTGCGAGGCGCTGGCGTAGGCCGCACCGGGAAACTCAGGCTTCGGACTTGAGCGGCCGCCCCATCCATTCGGTGAGAATATCCTTGACGCCGGCGCCCTCGTACAGCACGCGGTAGACGCCGCTCGCGATCGGCATCTCGACCTCGTAGCGGCGCGCGAGCTCGCGCACGCATGCGGCCGTGGAGTAGCCCTCGGCGATGCGGGGGCCGAGGCCCTCGAGGACCCGGCCGAGCGGCGCGCCCTCGCCGAGCGCGACGCCGAGCGCGCGGTTGTGGGAGCTGGCGGGCGAGTAGCAGGTGAGGATCAGATCGCCCATGCCCGAGAGCCCGTGAACCGTCGTCTCGGGGATTCCCATCGCGCGCGCCAGGCCGCGCAATTCGGCCAGCGCGCGCGTCACGAGCACGGCGATGCTCTCCTGCCCGAGCCCGAGGCCCGCCGCGGCGCCCGCGGCGATCGCGTACACGTTCTTCATGGCGCCGAGGACGGCGACGCCGCGCACGTCCGCGCTCCGGTAGGGGCGGAAGTTGCGCCAGGCGAAGAGATCCTGAATCGCGCGCGCCAGGACCGGGTCGTCGCTCGCCACGGTCTCGGCGACCGGCGTGCGCGGGTTGAGCAGCCCCTCGGGAAAACAGGGGCCGCCGAGGTGGGCGTAGGGGCGCGCGCCGAGCTCCTCGCGCACGATCTCGGGCACCGTGGCGCACGTGCCCTGCTCGATGCCCTTGTTGATGCCCAGGATCGGAGAGGTCGGATTCAAGGGCGCGAGCTCCTTGAGCACGGCGCGCAGGAATTGCACCGGCACGGCGAGGGCGATGAGCTCGGCGCCCGCGACGGCATCCGCGAGGCGGTCGGTCGCGGCGATCTGGTCGGGGAAGCGGAATCCCGGCAGGAACGGATTGGTGCGGCGCTCGCGGATCTCGGCCGCGACTTCCGCCTCGCGGGCCCAGAGCCGGACGGCGCAGCCGCGCTCGGCAAGGAAGATGGCGACGGCGCCGCCCCAGCGGCCTGCGCCGATCACGGCAACGGCGTGAAACGAATGGTTCGCGGCCATACGACGCGGATTGTATCGCATGCGGCCCGGAATGTCGTCACGCGGCCGCGGCGCCGGAAGCGCTACTCGTCACGCGATTCCTTGTACCAGCGATCCCATGCGTCGGCGTCCATGCCGAGGTTTCTGCCGGTGAGCGCGCGCAGGCAGAGCGCGTAATCGATGAGGAGCCCCTGCGGCGTGCGCTCCGAAAGCGTGCAGTACTCCTCGAGCACGGCGGGCACGGCTTCCTTGCAGCGCCACTTCGCGAAGGCGAGCAGGAGATACGGCCGCACCTTGCCCCGGCGGAACGTCCTGATCCAGCGGGCGTTGTCTTCCGGCGCGCGCGAGAGCAACGCGAGCGCGCCGAGCATGGTGTCGAAATCCTCGGCGCTCGCTGCGGGGACCGCGCGCGTGCCGAGGGCGGCGGGGTCCGGGTGCGCGCGGGCGACCCGCAGGTAGGCGGGGATCACCCACGTGGGAATGCCGCGCTCCGAGGACACGTGCTCCCGCAGGAAGTCCATGAAGCGCCCGGCGGCCTCCGGGCCGGCCTCCGCCTCGCGGAAGACGTCCATGTGCCCTTCGAGCTCCTTCGTGAAGTCGTCGATGGGCATCGGCTGGTACGTGAACAGCGCATCGATCGCGGCCGTTCCCTCGCGCTCGAAGGCCGCGGCGAACTGCGCCATGGCGGCCGCGTCCACGCTGGCCGTGTCTTTCCAGACGGCGGGGCGCACGGCATCGTACGCGCGCCTGAACGCGTCCGAGAGCTCGCCGTGCAGATTGGAGAGCGCCGCGAGGCGCGCCAGGAGCGGCGCCTGGCGCGCGAGAAGGGCGCGATAGTCCGCGATGCGCTTCTCGACGGCCGCGATGTCGCCCGTCGCCAGATCGAAGAGGATTCGTTCCTGGAGCACGGCGCCCACGAGCGACAGCTTGCGGAGCGTGATCTCGTCCTCCTCCTCGCCGCACGCATTGGCGGCGCGGTCCGCAACCGCGAGCCGCCGGCCGGCTTCCTCCGTGTTGCCGCTCAGGAGCAGGAATCGGCTCTCGATCAGCGCAAGCTGGATGAGCTGCGCGAAACGCTGGGCGTTCTGGAGCTGCGGGCGGTCGAGCCACTGAAGCCAGGTCGAGATCTCGTTGCCCTTGGCATCGAGGAGGAACCGGAGCGACGAGCGGCGCACCTCGCCGTAGTGGAAGAAAATGCGGCGCTTTCCGGCGAGCGTCTCGCCGATGTGCGCCCAGTCGGGAAAGCGCGGCTCGCGCTGCGCGTGAAACAGCTCGCGGAGGCAGGCGGGCAGGCCGTTGTCGGGCTCGCGCTCCTCCCACTCGGCGAGGACCTGCAGGAAGGGAGGCGTGCCGACCAGTTCCTCATCGAGATTCGGCTCGGCCTCGAAGAGCCAGACGTCGGTCAGCGCGGCGGCGATCTGGGGGGCGTGCGCGAGATCCCAGGCCCGAAGCAGCTTGGCGCGATCGCCGAGCACGACCCCCGCCCGATGCAGGTCTCGTGCGGCCGGGGGAACATCCGCGTACGCCGGCGCGACGGCGGCGGCGGCGAACGCGGCACAGATCAGGCGGTACCACATGGCGTTGCTCCGTTCGAGTTTCCTCGTTCGCGCCGAAAGGCCGGCGGCGGGCGCGCGTCCCGCGCGGGCGGGAGCCGCGGTACACCCGGCACGTGTCAATCAGTATATATCATCGGATGCCGGTCGCGGTCGCTTGCGTCCGTTCGGGCCGAACGAGGCGTCAGCGGCCCTTTTCCCGCTGCGCCTCGCGCTGTTCCTCGGAGCGGAAGATGCGGGTGACGGCGAAGCTCTTCCTGGCGTAGATCGCGTGCGCGGGGCACATTTCCTGGCAGCAGAGGCAGGAAATGCACGTGCGCGCGTCCAGGCGGGGCATCTGGCCCTTCTCCGCGCGCATGGCGCCCGTGGGGCAGGAGCGCACGCAGCGGTGGCAGCGCGTGCAATGCTCGAGCAGGACGCAGGGCTTGACCCAGAAGAGGCGGCCGGCCGCGGCCGCCAGGGGGCGCATGAGCCAGCGCGGCACGTGGGGCGCGATCCTCGAAGTGTGCGGCAGCCGGAAGCCGGGAATCCTGAGCGCCTCCGCCGAATCGCCGATCACCGTGATCGCGTTGCAATCGCCGACCCCGAGGTCGTGCCGCCGGGCGGCGGCGAGCATGCGCACATCGCGCACGTCGAACCCCATCGCCCGGGCGCACAAGGTGTCGATGGCCAGGGGGTCCGTTCCCGCGAAGATGCGTCCCACCGTTCGGGGCGTGCCGCCCGAGGGGCCTTGTCCTTCCATGGCCACGACGGCATCGACAAGCGAGAACGCGGGAGGGAAGACCGCCCACAGGGCGCACACGATCTCCGCGAAATCGTCCGGACGCGGCGCCAGGGTGTGGAGCTTCGCCTTGAGGAAGCCCGGAATGTAGCCGTAGACGTTCTTGAGGGCGCAGGTGATGTGCGTGAGGGTGTGCGTCTTGAGCTTGGGGAGATTGACGATGAGCTCGGCCTCGACGACGGGTTGCGCGATGTTGACCTTGCGCGCCGCCGAGAAGGGGAGGGCGACCTCGACCGATCCCGTTTCCTGGAAGTTGCACAAGGGCAGGCCCAGGTCGCGGCAGACCGCGGCGATGCCGCACTTCTCGAACACCGGCTTGGCGGGGCCGGGATCGCCGCCGGGCGCGTCGCCGATCGACACGGCGGCGCCGGCCGCCAGGAACTCGGCCGCCACCGCGCGCACGACCTCCGGATGGGTCGTGACCGCCTCTTCCGGCGCCGCGGCGCGCAGCACGTTGGGCTTGAGGAGCACCCGCCTGCGGCCGTCGAGAATGCCGGCGGCTCCCCCGAAGGGCGTCATGGCCTGCCGCACGGCGGCGCCGATATGCTCGCGTTCGTACGAATCGGCGCGGGCCGTCGCCACCCTGCCCGGGAATCTCCCGCCCCGTATCGGGGTCTCCATCGCCGCGGCGCCGTTACGAGGACTGCGCGCCGCCCGTCAGGAGGAGGGCGTTCGCGGTCTGGGTGAAGGCTATGCAGTTCTTGAGGATGAAGGTCACGAAGACGATGGCGCTCGCGGATCTCATGCTGGTCGAGTAGACCCGCGAGGTGATGTACGCGGGCAGGAAGAAGAACACGCCGAACCACATGAGGATGCCGCCGAACTGTATCACGCGGCTGTCGAGGCTCAGCGCGCGAACGGTGTCGAAGCTCAGGACGCGGGGAGCCGCCTGCGTGGTCACGGCCAGGATGCTCAAGCCGAGGATCACGAGCAGGATCTGCATGCCGGTGCTGGCGAACGACACGGTAGCGGCGTTGGAGATCGAGGGCTTGTTGAACCGCAGCGCCATGCTGCCGAACCAGAAGATGCACATGTCGCTCAGGATGTACAGCAGGGCGGCGATGAACACCGCGGTCGCGATCTTCGGTCCCATGAGCGGCCCGTCCTCGAACTTCAGGCCGAGGAGGTTGCACAGGGCCATGATGCGGTCCGCCATGACGTCGAGCAGATCGCCGATCGTGGTGAGCGGGCCGCCGCCGGTTTTCGCGGCCTTCTTCGTGCTCTTGGCCGGCTTCGCGGTGCGTGCCGGCGTCTCGCGTGCGTCGGCGCCGGCGGCCGCGGGCGCCGCGACTTCCGCGCCGGCCCAGTCATCGGGATTCGACGGCAGGGTCAGGACCATCCCCGCCTCGAGCGCGTCGTCCGGGAGCTTGTTGGCGGCCTTGATCGCGGCCGCGTACTTCGTCGTTCCGTAGCGCTCCTGAGAGATGCGGGCGAGCGTGTCCCCGTTCTTGACGCGATACGTTTTGCCGGGCACGTCGATCGCGCAGAGCGGCGTACGGTCGAAAACGATCCCGGCAGCACACGGGGCGGCGTTCGCGACGGCTGCAAGCACGAGCATGAGGGCCGTGGTGCGCATGGCCTCCTCCTTGGCATGCGGCCTTCCCCCCGCGGGGGCGGGGAAGACGCGCCGGCCGGCATTGATTTCCGCCGATCGCCTGCGGCCGTGCGGCCGGGCGACATCGGACTCCGTACATTTTTATCGGAGGTTCGGGCCCCCGGACTTTATCGTTTTTCGGAACCTGGCGGTCAAGCGGCAGTCGCGGCGAAGGGGCCGCAGGTGGCCGTTTTTTGAGCAGCGCGGGGGCGGCCTGGCTCGTCGAGCCGCGGCGTATTGCGGGTTTCGCGCCGTCCGAATAAAGTGGTAAGGTTATTTCGCGCCCGGCGGCGGCGTTTCCAGGACTCGCGGCCGCCCGGTCCGCGCGTCCGCGCCGGCGGCGCGGCCCCGACACCAGGAGACACGCATGGACATCGAGACCCTCACACGCGGCCTTCACCCGCTCGAAATCAGGGTGCTTCGGGCCTGCCCGGAGCAGGGTGAGGCGGAGGAGAAGCAGGTGCGGCCCACGGCGGGCCTGGAGGAAGGCCAGTTCCGCCGCGCCATCCAGTGGCTGCTGAGCAAGGAGATCGTCGCGGTCGTGCGCGAGGAGGCCGTCGAGACGATCCAGCTTACCGAGCTCGGCCGGGCCTTTGCCGCCAAGGGGACGCCGGAGATGCAGCTCCTGGCCCGCGTCGCCGCCGCGCCCGGCCTGACGGTGCCCGAGTGCACGGCGGGGTTCGACGTGCCCGAGGACGAGATGCGCTCGGCCTTCGGCAAGCTCAGGAAGCTCGATGCGCTCAGGATCGCCGGCGGCGGCGTCGAGCGCAACCCGGCCGCGGACATCGGGCCGTTCGAGCGCGTCTCGGCGCTGATCGCGCGCCTCGGGGCGCAGCCCGGCACGGCGATGACGGCGCTCGCCGCGGACGAGCAGGACACGGTGCGAGGCCTCGTTCACAAGCGCATGCGCGCCAAGGGCGCGTTCTACCTCGAGCGCGAGACGAACCTCGTGTTCGCGCTCACGGCCGCAGGCGCCGAGGTGCGCGCCAAGGCGTTTGCGCTCGGCATGAGCGGCGAGGAGGTGTCGCGCCTGACGCAGGAGATGCTGCGCGACGGCTCGTGGCGCGGCAAGACGTTCCGGAAGTACAGCGTCGATTTCGCGCCGCCGCGCCGCGTGCTGGCGCGCAGGCACCCCTACCGCGAGTTCCTCGACTTCGTCAAGTACAAGCTGACATCGATGGGCTTCGTCGAGATGCGCGGGCCGCTGGTCGAGTGCGAGTTCTGGAACATGGACGCGCTCTTCATGCCGCAGTTCCACGCGGCGCGCGAGATTCACGATGCCTACTTCATCAAGGCGCCGAAGCGCGCCCTGCGCCTCGAGCCCGACTTCCTGGCGCAGGTCGCGGCGGCGCACGAGGACGGCGGCGACTCGGGGGCGAGCGGCTGGCGTTACACGTTCGACCGCGAGCGCACGCGGCGGCTCGTCCTGCGCACCCAGGGCACGGCGCTCTCCGCGCGGCAGCTCGGGCTTGGCGCCCTCGTCCCGGGCAGGTACTTCGCCATGGCGCGCTGCTTCCGGCCCGACACGGTCGATGCGACCCACGCCTGCGACTTCTTCCAGTGCGAGGGCATCGCGCTCGGCGAGGAGATCAACTTCAGGACCCTGCTCGGGCTCCTCACGCTCTTCGCCACCGAGGTCGCGAAGGCCGAGGAGGTGAGGTTCGTGCCCGCGTACTTCCCGTTCACGGAGCCGTCGGTCGAGGCGCACATCCGGCACCCGCGCCTCGGCTGGATCGAGCTCGGCGGCGCGGGCATCTTCAGGCCCGAGGTGACCTATCCGCTCGGCGTCACGGCGCCGGTCCTCGCGTGGGGCCTGGGCCTGGACCGCATGGCCATGGTGGCCCTGAAGATCAACGACATCCGCGAGCTTTTCAGCCGCGACCTCGACGCGCTCCGCACGCGGCGCCTCGAGCTCGAGCTTTACTGAGAGAGGACACGCATGCCGACGATACGCTGCAGCGAACACGATCTCCTGGGCCTGATCGGCGAGGACATGGACCGCGCCCGGCTCCTGTCGCTCCTGCCGCTCGCCAAGGCGGGCTTCGAC
>JBFZCA010000255.1:0-7366 GCA_041308205.1 Planctomycetota bacterium
ATCCGCAGGACTTCCATTTTCGGGCCGCGCAGGGCGACCTTGGCGGGCGTGATGTCGCGATAGGGCTCGGCGATGTCGACCGCGTGGACGTCGCCGAGCGGCGGGTCGAGCACCACGCGGAAGCGCTGGTCCGTGTTGTGCCAGCCCGCCGCGTAGACAAGATGCCAGTAGTCGCCGATGCCGGCCGTTCCCCCGGCGAGCGTCACGCTCGCTCCCATGAGCTGCGCCGGGCCGTTGGCGAGGATCAGGCGCTTGAGCCGGTAATCGAGCTCGATGCGCTCGTCCTGCGCCTGGATCTCCACGCGGTAGCGCGGAATGGCCGCGTACGTCGTGCTGCCGAACCTGAACTTGCGCATGTGGTTGTCGGGGTCGTCGACCGGAACGGCCTGCATCCACAGCCCGCCGATCGTCGTGCTGACGCCGGCGAAGTCGGGGGTGTTCGAGAGATAGCGCTCGTCGAAGACGATGTCGGCCGGCGTCTGGCCGGCCTGGAAGCGCAGGAGCTTGATCGTGACCTCGTAGACGCCGTCCGATGCGGCGAAACGGTGGCGGTAGACGAGCTCCAGGTACGGCGGCTGGCCCTCGCTCTGGCTCATCGTCAGCGTGAACTCGCCGGCCGCGGAGGCGGTCGCCTCGCCGTCCGGCGTGTAGAGCCACAGCCGCTCGATCAGGTCGCCGGTCGCGGTCGGCCCGCGCATGACGATCTCGTGCGTGCCGGAGCGGAAGCGCGCCCACGCGTGGTGCTCCTGCTCGATGTCGAGCGTCCGCTGGTGCAAGAACGTGCCCGCGGCCTCGGTGCCCTCGGGAATCACGATCCTGAACGTGTAGGCCGCGTTGACGAGCCCCTCGGGGATGAGATAGGGGCGGACCTGCTTGATCTTCAGGCTGCCGTCGTGCGTGAACTTGAACTCGATGTCCAGGATCACGCGCGAGGGGTCGTAGGGCCCCGGATCGACATGGAAGCAGTCCGAGGCGATGGCGCAGGCGCGGCCCAGCTCCTTGAGCTGCGCGTCGGTCAGGACGTACGTTCCCGGCGGCATGAGCGACGATGGGCGGGCGCGCACGATGGCGGTCACCTCGCCGTCCTCGATCGCGAGGATGTCCTTCTCCGGCGTGATCGTGGGGTCGGGGAGGACGACGCTCGCGTCGCCGTACTGAACATTGATGAGATACCGGCCGTCGAACGGGTCGAAGGGATTGCCCGTGAAGGCGACGCCGTTCGCGGCCTCGTCCGGGAAGGCCGGCGTCACCAGGATTCCCATGGCGGCCTCGTCGTGCGGGAGCTGGTAGTAGGAGCGCTCCTCGAACGCGCGCATGTTCCACAGGCTGGCCCAGACCTGCACCAGGCCGCGCTCGATCTCGCGCTCGCCGTCCTTGTCGGGATTGCAGGCCGACGGCCCGTCGTCGTCGCCGTCGAGCGAATCCTCGGGGCATACCGAGTACGAGTCGTAGAGCCCCGCGCCGCTGAAGGCGATGTCGTCCTCCATGTTGGACGAGGACCTGGTGCGCACCATGACGCGCGTCGAGCCGTAGACCTTCTCGGCCTGCGCCGCCACCTCGGCCACGACCGCCGGGTCGGCGACCATGTAGTCGCGCAGCTCGCGCACGAGGCCGTTGAGGAGCGTCGCCCTGTAGACCGAGTCGCTCGCGAACTTCGCGTCCGCAAGCAGCGACGTCACGTACGCCTGGCACGTCACGGCGCGGGGCGGCGACACGCGGCGGTCAAGGATGATGTTGCGCGCCATGAACTCGGCGTAGTACCTGAACGGAATGCCGAACGAGGGGACCTGGTACTGCTCGGGAAGGCAGCGGTAGAGCATCGACAGGTTCGCGGCCTTGGCGCCGAAGCGCGAGAGCAGCGTGTCCGGCTCCCCGGTCATCGCGAGGGTGTTCGTCATCTCGCTCCAGTCCATGTCGACCGGCGGCGGCGGCTCGATGGTCGGCCGGTGCGCGTCCCACCATGCCTGCGCCTCGGCCTCGGCGACCTCGACGGGCGGCTCGTAGGCGAGCGGCCCGACGACGAGCTTGACGAGCTTGCCCTCGAAGGCCGCGAAGGCCGCGTGCGGGTTCTTGACGTACGCGTTCGGCGTCCCGCGGCGCGAGGCCCTGACGTTCAGATGGCTCAGCTCGCCCTGGCGGGCGCCGGTGATCACGCCCGCGATGACCGATTCCAGGAACGCGGGCACGGCGTCGAGGATCAGGATGTCCTGCCAGCTCAGCGTGCCCGCGGAGCTGGCTTCCTCCGCCCCGCGCGCGGTCATCAGGCGGATCCGTCCGTAGCCCGTGGCCAGGCTGTACGGCTCGTAGACGACGTCGCCGTCCGCCGAGAGGTAGTAGATGCAGAAGGGCGGGTCCTCCCATGTGCGCGCGTTCTCGCGCGCGGCATCGGAATCGGGAATGTAGCACAGGGGGCCGAGCATGAAGGTGGGCGCGAGCGTCGCGATGAGCGCGGCCACCTCGTCGCGCGCGGGCAGCTCGGATACCTGCGAGACGTCGGTGAAGACCGTGATGCCGAACTTCCCGCCCTCGATCTCGAAGAGCGCGCCGGCCCAGTACTGCCGCGTCGCGCGGCGCTCGACGATGGCCATGTACTCTTCCGGCGTGAACGCGGGGAAGCGCTCCGGGAATTCGAATGCCATGAACTCCAGGTGGCGCGGGTAGACGTTGACGTTCTGGTAGCAGACGGGAAGGAGATCGCCCTCGACGGCCGGGGCGAGGTACTTGCCCGTCCTGAGGAGGTCGGGGCGGAATTCCTCGGCCATCGTCAGCGCGTCGAAGGTCGCGCGCGAATCGATCACGTTCGCGTAGTTGGCGGCGCCGGCGAGGGACGCGAGGGCGGCGAGGGCGAGCATCGCCGCACCCGGGCGGCCGAACGTCCCGCGGGTCCTCTTCCGAGCCGATTGCATGCCGAACCGTCCTTTCGCGCGCGCCGCGGGCGCGCGTCCGCGCCGAGCGTCTAGTGGCACCTGCTGCCGCAGCCCGAGCACGAGTGCCGGGTGCAGCTTGTCTTCGTGCTCGAAGGAGCCTGGCTCGTGCCGCCGCGCGTCGCGATCGCCGCGGCCGACATCAGCTTCTCGAGGCGCTCGCCTCCGCAGGCCGGGCAGGCCGTGCCCGCCTCGAGGCCCGCGCCGCGCACCAGAAACTCGCTCACCGCCTTGCACTTGCGGCAGCGAAACTCGTAGATGGGCATGCCGTGCTCCTTTCCAGCGTATAGAGATCGATTGTACCATCCGCCCGGAGCAATACTAACCCGCAATGGAGCCCATGGCCCGGGCGCAGCCCGCGCCGGCATTTGCCTCCGACCGCCGTATCGGCGCCCGGATGGTGTGATCGCGCCGCCACCCATGGTAGACTCGGATGGGAGCACGCGAGACGCATGCATGCGCTTCTGACCTTTCTCATCATCGCCGGGGCGGCCGCGACCGGGGCCGATGTCGGCAAGCAGCTCGCCGCGGCGGCGAAATCGAGCGACGAGGCGCGCATCTGCGCGCTCCTCGCGCAGGTCGGCGCCGAGCCCTCCAAGGCGACCGTGCAGGTTCTGCTGCAGCTCGGCGCCGAGCACCCCTCGCACAAGGTGTACGAGGCCGCCAGGCAGGCGCTTGCCGCCGTGCGCGGCGCGAACGCCATCGAGGCGATCGGCAAGACGCTTGTCCAGCAGAAGGACTCGCGCCTGCGCACACTGGCGCTGTTCGCGCTCGAGGATATCCCCGTCGAGTCGACCGTCGTCCACCTGGCGGCGTGCCTGAAGGACAAGGAGCTCGCGGTGGCGATGCACGCGGCGCGCGCGCTCGGTCGCAAGCCCCTGAAACGCGCCGTGACGGCGCTCGTCGAGATCGTTCCCGCGGCGGACAAGGCGTCGTCGGAGTACTCGCTCATCGTGCGCTGGTCGCTGTACCAGCTCACGGGGCAGAACATTCGCGTCGCCCAGGACTGGGCCAAGTGGTGGGCGAAGGAGCAGGAGGTCTGGGAGCCCGGGCTCGCCGACAGCGGCAAGGGCCGCACGTGGCGGGGGTTCAAGCCGCCCGTCGCGCTGCCGCGCTTCTTCGGCGTCGAGGTCCAGTCCGTCCGCGTGGTCTTCGTGATCGACATCTCGGGCAGCATGGAGGAGCCGGCCGAGTACCTGAACATGTCGCGGATGGAGCTCGTGAAGCAGGAGCTCGTGCGCACGATCGAGGATCTGCGCCCCGAGACGCGCTTCACGGTGATCGCCTTCAACAGCAAGGTCGTGACGATGTGGCCGAGCCTTTACGCCGCCACGCCGCCGAACATGGAGAAGGCCGTGAAGTGGGTGCATGGCCTGGCGCCGCGGAGCACGACGTGGACGCAGGAGGCGCTCGAGGCGGCGTTCGCGGTCAAGGAGGCCAACGCGATCGTGTTGCTGTCCGATGGCAGCCCGTGCAAGGGCGCGGGGCTTCTGCCGACGCAGCCGATCCTCGACTGGGTCGAGCGCGCGAATCGCTTCAGGAAGGTCGCGGTGCACACGGTCGGTTTTCGCATGGCGTTCCTGCCGTTCTTGCGGTCGCTGGCCCGGCAGAACGGCGGCACGTACCGGAATGCGCGCCCGGATGCCCCGCCCGCCGAGGGGGAACCGGAGCCGGACGGCGGCGCGCAGCCCGCCGAAGGGGAGCCGGATGGCGGCGCCGCGCCGGTTGACGAGGGCGGTCTGCAATGACGGCGAAACGGCGGCGGCGCAAGGCCGGCCTCCTGGGCCTGGGCCTCGACAACAAGGACGGCCACACGCGCATCACGCAGGGAGAGAATTTTCTGCTTCTCGGGGGAAGCCATGAAACGCACGCCGAGATGCAGGAGACGGCCATCAAGATCAACGAGAAGCTGAAGGGCCGCGGGAAGAGCCTCGACGACGTGAGCAAGGATGAGCTCAAGGACATCGTCGCGGAGATCCGGCCGGCGGGGCCCGAGAGGAACTGAGCGCCGCGGATCGCGGGTGCGCCGCGCTACCTGGCGGGGGGCGGGTCGATCGCGAACGAGTCGAACGGCGTGCCCGCGACGTCGTACGCCTCGCCGTGCAGGCTCGCATCGCTCACGGCGAAGACGACGTAGTGGTAGGCCGTGGCGGCGTACGCCTGGAAAGGGTTCGCGGTCTGGTTGACGGGGTAGAGGGGAGCGCCCCCGCCCCCGGTGACGACGTACGTGATGCCGTTCTTGACGCTGCGCACGTAGGCGTGATCGTGGCCGCTCAGAACGAGGCTCACGCGGTAGGCCTCCCAGAGCGGCACGAGGTGCTTCTGGATGAGGGCGTTGCCGCCGTGGAGGCCCGAGCTGTAGACGGGGTCGTGCAGGGCGACGATGCGCCAGGTCGCTGCGGCGGCGCGCTCGGAGGCGAGATCGCGGCGCAGCCAACTGTACTGCACGCTCGCCGGGCGCAGGTCCTGCTGCGAATCCAGGACGACGAGGTGCGCGCACCCGTGGTCGCACGAGTACCATGCCTCAGTGCGGGAGTCCGATTCGATCGCGGGCGGCGCGAAGTACTCGAAGTACTGCGGCGCGTAGTTCTCGTGGTTGCCGAGGACGGGGAGGAGCGGCGCGGTGCGAAGGAGCGCCGCGGTCGGCGCGAAGAAGTCCCTTCGCCAGAGCGCGGAGTTCTTGCCGTTCGACACGAAGTCCCCCACGTGAATGAAGAACGACGGCGCGGCGGCGGCGATCTTCCCCGCAAGCGCCTCCAGGAGAATCGCGTTCTCGCGGGAGTCTCCGAACGCGGCGAAGGAGAACGACCCCGGCCCGGCGGGCGCCGTGACGAACGTCCCCTCCCGCGCGTCCGGTTGCGCGCCGGCGCGGATCGAGATCACCTTGTAGTGATAGCGCGTGCCGGGCTGGAGATCGGACAGGCGAACGGCGTGCAGCACGACCGCCTCGGGCTCATCGAAGGACCAGGCGTACTCGGGCGACGTGCCGTAGAGGAGCCGTCCGGCCGACGCCGCGGCGGTTTCCCACATCACCGTCATGGCGGTCGCGCCGGGGTTCTGGAGGTACGGCCCGCACGTGATCGCGTGCGGCGGGGGCTGCGCGGGCGCCGCTCCATGCATGGGGCCGGCAATGCAGACACACGCGGCGCAGGTCAGGGCAATCGGCATGTCACTCGTGCTCCGGGGTGCGGACGAGGCTGCAACGTCCTGAAGATACGCCCGGAGAGGGCCGGCCGCAAGCTCGCGCGCGCCTGCATTGGTCTGTTTCGTTCGCACGAGTTCGCGAGCATCATCGGGACACGACCCCGCTGCCCGCATTGACCGCGCGGGAGCGCGGCGGATACGATCGATGCCGTTGCAGTCGGCGCGTGCGCGTAGGGGCGGACGCGCCGCGCGTGAGGCGTTTCGACAGGAGGGCAGCCAGCATGAGCGTGACATCGCGGATCGGGAGCTTGCCGGCCATCGTGTGCGCATGGGTTGGGCTGGCGGCGATGGGGGCGGGCGGCGCGGCCGGCGCGCAGAAGCTCACGCTCGTCCGGGACGGCCGCCCGGCCGCGGCCATCGTGGTCGGGGAGAAGGCCGGGTTCGTGCCGTGGTTCGCGGCGGGGGAGTTGCAGCATCACATCCGGAAGATCACCGGCGCCGAGCTTCCGATCGTGACGGATCGCAATGCTCCGGCGGGCACGCGGATCCTCGTCGGCGCCGGCCGCCAGACCGAGGAGCTGGGATTGCGCAACGCCGGTTTCAAGCCGCAGGAGTACCTGATCGGCTTCCGGCCGGACACGCTCGTCCTGATGGGCTGCGACCGCGAGGACGATCCTTATCCCGTGCAGGTCGACGGCCGTCCGGAACGCGCCGAGGGCAGGTTTGGAAAGGCGATCGAGTTCGGCGACGCGTGCCGGGCCGTGTCGGTCGAGGGGCACGGGTTCTCGGATGACGCCGGGACGATCGATGCCTGGGTGCGGCTCGGCGAGGAGCGTCCCGACGCCGGCACGATCTTCCGGCTCGACGGGAATCCCTGGACCTACCATATCGTCGACACGCAGGGCCGTGCAGTGCGCTACGTCGTCTACGACGGGACCTCCGGCCGCAGCGTGACATCGCCGGCGCTCGATGACGGCTGGCATCACATCTGCGCGCTGCACGATGCCGCGAAGGGCGTGTTCGAGCTCTTCGTCGATGGCGCGAGCTGCGGAAGCGCCGCGTACACGCGCACGACGTGCGCCGCCGCGCCGTATCTCCACATCGGCGCTCTCGTCAGCGACGGGAAGGCGCAGAATCGTTTTCTCGGGCGCGTCGATGCGGTCCGTCTCTCGCGCGCCGCCCGCGCGCCCTCGCCGGACGGGGCCGGCGGCCCGGCCGCCGTCGATGCGGACACGACGGTCGTTCTCGACTTCGACGAGGAATCCGGGCCGCCGCGCGAGGCGAGCGGCCGCAGATCG
>JBFZCA010000256.1:0-4337 GCA_041308205.1 Planctomycetota bacterium
GGTGGGATACCAGCCGAAGACGCTCGTCGAGGGCCACGCCGTCGTCTTCGCCGAGCTGGCCGATGACGACTTCACGGGGATCGGCATCTCCTGCGGCGGCGGCATGTTCAACGTGTGCGTCGCGTACAAGTCCATCCCCGCGCTGAGCTTCTCCACCTCGCGCGGCGGCGACTGGATCGACCGCAACGTCGCGAACGTGCTGGGCATCAAGGCGAGCCGCGCCACGGCGATCAAGGAGCGCGGCGTCAATCTCCTCTCGCCGCGCAATCGCGAGGAGGAGGCCATCGAGATCTACTACCGCAACCTGATCCAGTACACCCTGGAGAACATCAAGTCGCGGTTCGAGTCGGCCGAGGGCATGCCGAGCTTCCCGACGCCGGTGGATATCGTGTGCGCGGGCGGCACGTCCATGATCGGCGGATTCGTCGAGGTGTTCCAGGACGTGTTCGAGGACATCAAGTTCCCGATTCAGGTCAAGAACATCCGGCGCGCCGAGGACCCGCTCTACAGCGTGGCGAAGGGCTGTCTTGTGGCCGCGCTGAGCGAGATGTAACGGCGGACCGGCGTTCGATACGCCGACGGGGACGAGGCCGAGGGCCCCGTCCCCGTTTCATTTCCGCGCGGGCCGCGCCTCGCGGCGTGCGCCGCCGCCCGGTTCGGGGGCGCCGCGCGCGCGTGGCGAAGACCTTCCCAGGCCCCATAATGGACGCATGTGCCTTGCGCTCTGGCTGGTCCTCTCGTCCGCGCCCGCCGGCCCCGCGCCCGCGCTCGTCGAGGCGGGTTTCCAGGTGTTCGAGCGCGACGGCGTGCGCATCGCGGTCGCGGCATCGGGGGATGTCCGCGCGCGCGCGGAGCGCGTCCGCAGCCGTTACGAACGCGCCGTCGAGGCGGTGCGGGCGAGCCTGGGCCTGGCGCCGGAGGCCGGCGCGTGCGTCATAGCGTGCGACACGCGGCGGCAGCTCCGGCAGGTCGTCGCGATGCTCGCCGGGTCGGCGCCGCCGGACTATGCCGAGGCGGTTGCGATGCCGGCCTTGCGCGCCGTGGCGATCTCCCGGGCCTCGGACCTCCTCGCGGACAAGACGCTGGTGCACGAGACGGCGCACCTGGCGCTCCACGCGCGCTTCGCGCGCATTCCCCGCTGGATCGACGAGGGCCTGGCGCAGTGGGCGGCGGGCCAGATGCCGGCCGACCGGGAGCTGCGCAACCTGCGCCACTGGGCGTTCCGCAACGGCGTCATTCCCTTCGCGTCGCTGGCCGATGAGCTGCCGCGGCGCCACGATCTCGCGGCGTTCGCGTACGTGCAGAGCTTCAGCGTCGTCGCCTACCTGGTCATGCTGCGGGGCGGCGTCGAGCGCCTTCTGGAGCTGCTTGCGCGCGCGCAGGACGCGCCGCTCGCCGCGGCATGGAAGGAGGTGTACGGCGAGACCGCCGACGCCACCTGGGAGCGCTGGCGGCGGCACGAGGCCCGGCGCTTCAGCGTGGCCGCATTCCTGCTCCGAGACATACCTCTTTTCACCTACCTTGCCGTGGTGCTCGTCATTGCCTATGCGCGCTATCTCGTGAAGAGGCGCCGCTACCTCGCGGCCGAGGATGCCGGCGGTCCGGCTCCCGGCGGCCTGGAGGAGGATGCAGCCGCCGAGGAGGCGGCCGGCCGCTGAACGGCGGGAAAACCGCGGCCCGCATTTGACCCGTGCGGCCGGGAAACCTACAATAGGAAAGCCTGTCAAAGGCTCGGGAGGATGCGCGGAAGCGTGTCGCGCGCCGGCGCGGCGCTCGGGCGTCCAGAGGAGGTGGCATGCGACGGTACCTGCTTCCAGGTCTCCTTGCGGCGGTGATCGGCGGCTGCGGGCGCACGCCGGCGGCTGCGCCGGAGACGGCGGCATCGCCGGAGACGCCGGCGGCGGCGGTCGCCGCGCCGGACCAATTCGCGGATGTGAAGGCCGCGCGGGTGAATTACGAGAAAGCCGTCGCGGCGAACCCGGGAAGCCTGGCGGGACTGCGCAGGCTCGCCGATCAGAACCGCGCGTTCGCGCAGAACAGGGGCGACCACGAGAGCGTGAAGTTCTTCGATGGCGAGATCGAGCGTCTCGCCGCGGCGTATCGGGAGTTCTGCGAGGGCATCTACGCGAAGGCCAAGCGCGATGCCGACCTGTGCCTCGAGTGGCAGGACCGCTACGGGCGGTGGGAGAAGTGCGCCGTCGAGCTCATGCGCGCATGCCCGGAGAACACCGCGCTGATCGCCATGGCCAAGGAGCGGCAGGACCGCGCCACGCTCATGGAGAAGGCGACCACGATGTTCGACATGGAAGCCCGCGCCGCCAAGGACGCGATCGAGCAGAACGAGGATCCCGAGACCGCGGTGGCGAAGCTTGTGATCTTCCGGGCGTGGATGCGCGGGTCGGGGCTGATCAAGCCGGTCGAGGAGGGCGAGGCGGCGCCGGTCGACGATGACGGCGCGGGCGAGATCCTGAAGAAAACCGATGCGCTCATCGCCGAGTACGAGACGAAGTGCGTCGCGGAGGCGCCCGCCGCCGACGGCGACGCGATGTACCGTGACCTCGAGTTCCTGGCCGACTTCCAGTGGGCCGGCGAGGGCGGGGAGTGTACGAGCGAGGGCAACGGCGTCAAGGTCGAGGCCGGCGAGAACGGCGGCAGCATCGAGTGCCTGCACAACGAGTGGCTCGAGTTCGAGCTGCTGCTCGAGGTGCGGCTGGCCGAGACCGGCAGGCTCTGGTTCGGCGCGCGCCCCCAGGTCGCCGGCGACCGCAAGGAGTACAAGAAGAAGTGCAAGGTCGAGCTCGATGGCGAGGAATGGCACCGGCTCAGGGTGCACGTGACCGCCGGCGAGCTCAGGATCGCCCAGATCAAGGGCGAGAAGGGCGAGGACATCAGCGTCGTCGGGGGTCCCATCGAGCTGCCGCCGGTCGGCGCGGTCGTGAAGCCGGGCTTCATGATCGGCCTCGAGGGCGGCGTCACTGTCGAGATCCGCAACCTCAAGGCAAGGGTTACCAAGGGCGGCGAGGGCTTTGTCAAGGAGGACGAGAGCTCGCGGAAGCAGGATGCGCCCGAGGAGACCGAGTCCCCGGAAGAGGAGGAGGCCGATCCCGGCATGGAACCGGGCGGCGTGGATCCGGGCGGCGAGGAAGCGAAACCGGAAGGCGGCGAGGAAGCGAAACCCGAAGGCGGCGAGGAAGCGAAACCCGAAGGCGGCGAGGAAGCGAAACCCGAAGGCGGCGAGGAAGCGAAGCCGGAAGGCGGCGGGGACGCAGGCGGCGAAGGCGAGGGAAGTGCCTGGGCGCCGTGCCGCCGCGGCGCAGGAATCGTGCCGGACGTATGATGGACAAGGTGGCAATCGGCAAGAGCTCGCCGGACGGAAGGCCCGCCGAGCAGGCGTCCCAGTGGCAGGCCGATGTTGCCGCCATCGCGGGGAGCCTGGTGCACGAGATCAAGAATCCCCTGAGCACGCTCAGCATCAACATGCAGCTTCTGCTCGAAGACTGGGCGAAGGCTCGCGAGCCGCGGGAGCTCCGGACGGTCAAGCGGCTGACGCTGATGCGCTCGGAGCTCAAGCGCCTCGATGAGATCCTGCGCTCGTTCCTGAACTTCACGCAGCGCTACGAGCTGCGCCGCGGGGAGGCGTCGATCAACGATCTGCTCGATGGCGTCATCGAGCTCGTCGGCGAGCCGCTCGCGCGCAAGCGCATCCAGATGCGCAAGAGCCTCGACCCCGCCGTGCCGCGCTTCTCGTTCGACGCGGCCCTCATCCGCCAGGTGTTCATGAATCTGGTCAAGAACGCGGAGGAGGCCATGCCCGATGGCGGCGAGCTCATCATCACGTCGGCCTGCGAGCCGCCCTTCGTGCTCGTCGATGTGATCGACACGGGCAAGGGCATCCCCGACTACCAGCTCTCGCGCCTCTTCGGCCTGTACTTCACCACCAAGCCCGAGGGCTCGGGGCTGGGTCTGGCGTGGAGCAGGCGCATCGTCCAGGAGCACGGCGGGGAAATCCTGGTGCAGAGCGAGGAGAACAAGGGCAGCCGTTTCACGGTCAAGCTGCCGGCCACACGCGGGGATTGCGCCGTATGAGCAGCGGCTACGAGCTGATGACGTCCCATGTCCGTTCGGGCAAGGACGAGAGCGTGCTGATCGTCGATGACGATGCCGCGCACGCCGAATCCTCCGCCGAGTGCCTGCGCATGGTCGGCTACGCGGTCGACACGGCGACGAGCGGCAAGGCCGGCCTCAAGGCGCTCGATGAGAAGCAGTACGATCTGCTCCTCACCGACCTGGTGATGAGCGACATGGACGGCATGGAGCTGATGCGACGCGGCCTGCGG
>JBFZCA010000257.1:0-3262 GCA_041308205.1 Planctomycetota bacterium
GCGCAGGCCGCCGCCGCCGCCCGGGCGCGGCCGAGGCTGATGCGCCCCGAGGGAATCGGCCGCGCGGGGTAGCGCACGGCATCCTCGGCGCGGTCGAACACGGCGTTGCTCGCCATGCCGAAGAGGTACAGCCCGCCGGACAGGAGCAGCGCGCCGCCGAGCGGCAGAGGCTCGGGCACGCCGGCGAGGCACGCGCCGGCGGCCACATCGGCCCAGGCGGTGGGGAGCAGCCCGATGCGCAGGAGATCGAGAACCGCCCGTGCCGTTGCCATGCGCCGCGCGCCTATCCTATGAGGCGGATGACGTCGTAGCAGGTGACGTAGATCGCGAGCGCGATGAGCAGGAAGAAGACCACCGTCGTGACCACGTTGACGAGGCGCTCGTTGACCGGCGATCCCTTGATCTTCTCGCAGGCAAGCAGCATCAGATGGCCGCCGTCGAAGATGGGGATCGGGAGCAGATTGAGGACGCCGAGGTTGACGCTGATGAGCGCGAGGAAGTACAGGAGCGTCCCGAGGCCGTAGCGGGTGACGTAGCCCGTCACGTGAATGATGCCGAGCGGCCCCTGCAGGTTGCGCGCGGCGACCTCGCGCTTGGCCAGGCGCAGGAGGGTCACGAAGATCTGCTTGATCGAGATCACGGTGCGCTTCACGCCCAGCGCCACGGCGCTCGCGGTGTTCGGCTCCCTGATGAGCACGCGCGCCTCGTTGAAGGAGATCCCGAGCGTGCCGAAGGCCTTGTCGACGGGCGTGGCGGCGACGGCGACCTCGGCCTGGCCGCGCAGCACGGTCACCGTGAACTCGCGGTCGCGGGACTCGTGCACCGCGGCGACGAAATCGTCCCAGGATGCGATCGCCTGCTCGCCGACGCGGAGCACGCGGTCGCCCTGCTGCAAGCCCTTCTCCGCGGCCGGCGAGCCGGGCTCGACGCCGCCGATCTCCGGACGGCCGTCCCACGCGATGCCGAGCGCGCTCCCCGCGGGAAGCACGGTCCGATGCATGCGGCCCGCGCGCACGACCTCGAGCGCCGCCTGCGCATCGCCGCGCCGTTCCAGGATCTGCAGCACGGTGTCGGAGTGGCCGACCCGGCGGTCGCCGACGCACACGATGCGGTCGCCGGGCCGGAGATCGGCCCGCGCGGCGCGGCTGTCGGCCTGCACGGACAGAATGCGCGTCGCCGCGTGGCCGAAGCGCACATCCTCCCGCCATATCCAGTCGAGCAACGTGTCGCGCGCGAGCGTCGTCTCGCGTCCGTCCTCGAATCGGACCGCGAGCGTGTCCCGCGCCCCGCAGGTGCGCAGGATATCGATCGGCGTCACGAGCGTGCAGGGCGCGCCGTCGATTGCGGCGACGGCATCGCCGGGGCGGAAGAACGCCGCCGCGTCGCTGCCCGGCCTGACGAACTGCACGGTGTCGTGCGCGAGCTTGACGCCGAAAAGCGGCACGGCGTTGTCCGTGTCCGGCTGCGGCGCGAGGACGACGTCGCGCTCGGCGCCGTCCGGCGACTTGACGCGGAGGCACAGCTCCTCTCCGGCGTGATACTGGGCGAGCGTGCGAAGCGCCTGGGTGAACGGGCCGCGCGGCAGCGAGGCCGCATCGATGCGCGCGGTGTAGGCCTTCGTGCGGAGCACGGCGGCCAGAATCTCGTCGTCGGGCGCGATGCCGGCCGCGGCGGCGGCGGAGCCGGCGTTCACGGACGCGATCGTACGCGCCGCCGTCGGCATCAATCCGAGGGCGGGCATGCCCAGCGTCGCGTCGATGCGCGGGGTGACCTTGACCTGGCGCCGCGTGCCGCCGCGCTCGATCGTGAGCGTGCGCTCGACGCATCCGCCGAGCACGGCGGCCAGGGCCACGTCGGGCATGGATTCGACCGGCGTATCGTCGATCGCGAGGATCGTGTCGCCGGGCGCGAGTCCCGCGTCCCACGCGGCCGAGCCGGACAGCACGGTCCCGATCTCGGGGGCCTGGAAGGACACGCCGATGGCGAAGGCGAGGATGAACGCGCCGATGCCGAAGACCATGTTCATCGCGGCGCCGGCCGCGAAGATCACCGCGCGCCGGTAGGCCGGCTGCCGGGCGAACTCATCGGGGCCGCCGCTGCGTTCCTCGGGCGTGTCGCCCAGCATCCGCACGTACCCGCCCAGCGGGATCATGCCGATGACGTACTCGGTGTCGCCCCAGGTCCACGCGAAGAACTTGAGCCTGAGTCCGGCGATGACGGGATCGAATCCCAGGGAGAAGGTCTTGACGCGCACGCCGGCCCACTTGGCGGCCAGGAAGTGGCCGAGCTCGTGGATGAAGATCAGCACGCTGATGCCGACGATGCCGAGAATGACGTGGGCCGTGGTCATGCGGTTCGTTCCTTGCTACGCCCGGGCGAGCTCGCGCGCGGTCGCGCGGGCCCAGCGGTCGTGCGCCATGATTGCGTCCAGGCCGTCCGCCTGCGATGCAGGGC
Source organism: Planctomycetota bacterium (assembly GCA_041308205.1). GTDB lineage: Bacteria > Planctomycetota > UBA8108 > UBA8890 > UBA8898 > UBA8898. Next base: position 2,455 of record JBFZCA010000257.1, read on the forward strand.
GGCGGCGCAGGGTCTCCGCTACGATATCGGTAATCGCCGTGAACTTCATGCGGCGCGCGAGAAACTCCTCGACCGCGACCTCGTTGGCGGCGTTGAACACCGCCCCGGCGGTGCCGCCCTCATCCAGCACCCGGTAGGCCAGCTCGAGGGCCTTGTAGCCGCGCGGCTCCGTGAAGTGCAGGCGCCCGACCGCGGCCAGGTCGAGGCGCGGGAAGCGCGAGGGCATGCGCGCGGGGTGCGTGAGCGCGTACTGAATCGGGTAGCGCATGTCGGGCGGTCCGAGCTGCGCGAGCACGGATCCGTCGCAGAACTGCACCATGGAATGGACGATCGACTCGGGGTGGATCAGCACCTTGATCTTCGATGCGGGCACCCGAAAGAGCCAGTGCGCCTCGATGATCTCCAGGGCCTTGTTCATGAGCGATGCGGAATCGATCGTGACCTTGGGGCCCATGCGCCAGTTGGGATGGCGCAGCGCCTGCTCGGGCGTGACGTCGGGCCAACGCTCGGGCACGACATCCCTGAGCGCGCCCCCCGAGGCGGTGAGGATCAGCGTCTCGATGCGTTCGGGCGGCGCGTCCTGGAGGCACTGGAAGATCGCGCTGTGCTCGCTGTCGATGGGGACTATGCGCCGGCCGAGGCGGTCGGCCTGCGCAAAGACGACGCTCCCGGCCATGACGAGCGTCTCCTTGTTCGCGAGCGCCACGTCCTTGCCCGTCTCGAGCGCGGCGAGGACCGGCGCCAGGCCCGCGGCGCCGGCCATGGCGGCCACGACCACGTCGGCCTCGGTCGTGCGCACGAGCTCGGC
>JBFZCA010000258.1:0-6444 GCA_041308205.1 Planctomycetota bacterium
CTTGCCGACGCCGGCGGCGGCGACCCCTGCGCGCCGCCCCGCGCGAGCGTCTTCACGGCGATCCTGTGGATCCTGCTTGCGGCCGCGGGCTCGGCAATGCTGCTCGCGACGACCAACCAGCTCTGCCAGGAAGTCGCGGTGGCGCCGTTCCTCTGGGTCGTGCCGCTGTCGATCTATCTTCTCACGTTCATCATCTGCTTCGACAAGGAACGATGGTTCAGCCGGTGGTGGTCGGCGCCGTGGCTCCTCGCCGCCGTGCCCGTCATGTGCCTGGTGCTCAAGGAGGGCGTCGACGCCCCCATGTGGCAGCAGATCGCGGCGTACTGCGGAGTGCTGTTCGCGTGCTGCATCAACTGCCACGGCGAGCTGGTGCGCGCCAAGCCCCATCCGCGCCAGCTCACGCTGTTCTACCTCTGCATCGCCATCGGCGGCGCGCTGGGAGGCGCGTTCACCGCCATCGCGGCGCCGCATTTCTTCGTCGGCTTCTGGGAGTTCCACATCGCGCTCGGGGCATGCTGCGCGCTCACGGCGCTCTGCTGGCTGCGCGACCGGCCGTGGGAGCGGATCCCCCGGGAGAGTCTCGGCCTGGCGGGCACCTTCGTCATCGCGCTCGTCCTCGGCGCCGGCATCGTCATGCTGGCCGGATTCCTCTACACGCTGGCGGGCAAGGCCGGCGAGGATGCCATCTGCCGCGTCCGCAACTTCTACGGCATCCTGAAGGTCACGGAGTACGAGGATGTCGTCGGACTGAAGCGCTCGCTCACCAACGGCCAGATCTGCCACGGCTTCCAGTACATGGACGAGGACAAGCGCCGCTGGGCCACGTCGTACTACGGGTCGAAGAGCGGCTTCGGCCTGGCCATGACGCACCACCCCCGCCGCGCATCGCCCGACCCCCTGATGCGCGACCTGCGCGTCGGCATCGTAGGCCTCGGCACGGGCTCGACCGCCGCCTACGGCGAGGAGGGCGATTACATCCGGTTCTACGAGATCAACTCCGACGTGAAGATGCTCGCCGAGAAGTACTTCTCGTACCTCCTGGACTGCCCCGCGCCGGTCGAGGTCATCCTCGGCGACGCACGGATCTCGCTCGAGCGCGAGCTTGCGCGCGGCGAGCCGCAGGAGTTCGACGTGCTCGCCGTCGACGCCTTCACGAGCGACTCGATCCCGATCCACCTCCTGACGCGCGAATGCGCGGCAATCTACTGGCGCCACCTGAAACCCGACGGCCTGCTCCTCCTGCACATCTCGAACCGCTTCCTGGACCTCGAGCCCGTGACGCTCGGCCTGGCCGAGAGCCTGGTCTGCAGGGCGGTTCTCATCTCCTCATCGAGCGACGACGACATGGGAATCGACTCGGCCTCGTGGGTCATCCTGACGAACAACGAGGAGTTCCTCTGCACCCAGGAGGTCGTCGACGGACGAGAGCCCGACTGGCCCGAGACCGACGGCACGCCCTGCGAGGCGCTGGTCTGGACGGACAGCTTCGCGAGCCTCTGGCGGATCGTCGATTTCGACTTCGACTGGCCGCCGTCCTGGCTCCCGGGGTTCCTCGGCGGCACGTAGCCGCGCCGCGCTATCCGTAGAACTCCAGGATCGCGTCCGCCACGGCCGCCTGCATGGCCTCCGTCATCTCGGGATAGACGGGCAGCGCGAGCGTGTGCGCCGCCGCGCGCTCGCTCTCGGGGAATTCGCCCGGGCGGCAGCCCAGCGAGCGGAAGCACTCCTGCAGGTGGATCGGCAGCGGATAGTAGACTTCCGTGCCGATGCCGCGGCTCGCGAGAAACTCCCTGAGCTCGTCGCGCCGCTCCGGCACGGCGATCACGTACTGGTTGTACACGTGACACGCGCGGTCGTACGCGCACGCGGGCGGCGCGACCGCGCTTCCCCGGAAGCGCTCGTCGTAGTACGCGGCGTGCGCGCGGCGCGCGGCGTGCCACCGCTCGAGGTGCGGCATCTTCGCGAGGAGCACCGCCGCCTGCAGCGTGTCGAGCCGGAAGTTCCCTCCGACCAGGGCGTGGTAGTACTTCGGGTGCATGCCGTGGTTCCGGAGCCGGGCGAGCGTCTCGGCCAGGGCCGCATCATCGGTCGTGATCATGCCGCCGTCGCCCATGCCGCCCAGGTTCTTGCTCGGGAAGAACGAGAAGCAGCCCGTGCGGCCGATCGCGCCGGCCTTGACGAGCCCGGCCTGCGACGGGTAGGCGGCGCCGATCGCCTGGCAGCAGTCCTCGACCACGGGCACGCCGCGGCGCCGCGCAACCGCCATGATCGGATCCATCGGCGCGCACTGTCCGTAGAGGTGGACGGGCAGGATGGCCTTGACCTTCGCGGCGCGCCCGCCCGCCGTCGCGAACCACGCCTCCAGGCGCGCGGGGTCGAGGTTGTAGGCGGCGCGGTCGATGTCGACGAAGACGGGCTCGGCGCCGAGGCGCGCGATGACGCCGGCCGTGGCGAAGAACGTGTACGGCGTCGTCAGGACGATGTCGCCGCGGCCGATGCCCAGCGCCATGAGGGAGGCGAGCAGCGCATCGGTTCCCGACGACACCCCCACCGCGTGGCGCGTCCCCACGTACGCCGCGACCTGCCGCTCGAGCTCCGCCACCTGCGGCCCCATGATGTACCGGCCCGAGCCGATCACGTCGAGCACGGCCTTCGTGATGTCCTGCTCGATCGTTGCGAGCTGCGCCTTGAGATCCAGGAGGGGTACCTTCATGCGTGTCTCCTTGTCGCTGCGCGGCCGATGGTAGCGACCCGAGCCTCCCGCGGTCAAGACGAGCTCGGCGCGCGGCCGGCCGGCGGGCGTCGTTGACGCGGGCGACTCGACCCCGTACCCTCGAGTGTCGTAGTCGTTCGCAGGAGGTGTTCGTGCGCAGAGGCGTCGCCTTCCTCGCCCTCGCAGTCGTGTGCGGCCCCGCCGCCCGCATCGCGGGCGCCGATCTCACCATCGCGATCGCGCCGGAGCAGGTGATCGCACGGGGCGAAACCTGGCGCTTCCTCCGAGGCCGCGCCGCGCCGGCCGGGAGCGCGCTCGACTGGACGCGGCTCGAATTCGACGACGGGGCATGGGAGACGGGCGCCGCGGGGTTCGGCTACGGCGATGGCGACGATGCCACGACCCTCATTGACATGGAGGACCGGTACTCGTCGGTGTACATCCGGAAGCGCTTCGAGGTCGCCGATCCGGCCCGTGCCGCGGCGCTCCGGCTCGTCATCGATTACGACGACGGCTTCGTCGCGTTCCTGAACGGGGTCGAGATCGCCCGCGCCGGCGCCGGCCCCCCGGGGACCGTTCCCGCCTTCGATGATCTCGCGACCCACACGCACGAGGCGGGAACGCCGCAGGCCTTCGTCATCGCCGGCGCCGCGACGCTCCTCGCCGCCGGGACGAACATCCTCGCCGTGGTCGGCTTCAACGATGACCTCGGCAGCTCGGACTTCAGCCTCCACCCGGAGCTGCGCGCGGGGGGCGCCCTCGCCGAGGGCTGCCCCGGCGACTTCTACGCCGCCGCCGGCGGCCTCCTCCTCGCCGGCGCGGCGCCGGCGGGGACGAGCGCCGTGCGCGTGAACGGCGCGGTCGCCGAGCTCGATCCCGCGCTGGGCACGTGGACCTACCGGACCGTGCTGGCCGGGAGCTCCGCGAGCTTCGCGGCGGAGGCGCTCGATGGGACCGGCGCGGTCATCGCGACCGCGACGCTGCACGCGGTCCGCGCGCGGCCGCTCGCCGGAATCCTCTATGCGGACCTCGCCCTCGAAACGGCGGAAGGCCCCTTCCTCGTCGTGGACGAGCTGGCGGTGCCGGCGCTTCGGCGATTGACGATCGAGGCGGGGTGCGACATCGCGATCGGGCCCGGCGTCGGCTTCGCCGTCGAGGGGGAGATCCGGGCAATCGGCGCCGTGGAGCAGCCCATCCGCTTCACGCGCGTGCCCTGTCAGGAGAACTGGGGATTCTTCTCCTTCGAGGACGCCCTCGGCGAGAACGTGTTCCGTTACTGCGAGTGGTCCCACGGCGGCGGCGATCCCGGCTGCCTCACGCTCACCGGCAGCACTCTCGAGCTCTACGGCTGCACGCTGCGCGACATCGCCGGGGAGGGCGTCCACGCCGTGGGGTGCACGACGCGCATTCGCGCCTGCCTCATCGAACGCACCGAGGAGGCGCTGAGCCTGGACCGCGGGGACACCGTGGTCGAGTTCTGCACCGTGCGCGACGTCGTCGAGAAGAGCGATCTCATCGATGTCAACGGCGCCGGCGATGGCCCCGCGGCCCGCATCGCGTTCAACCTCATCTCCGGCACGACGGACGATGGCATCGACGCGGACGGCGGCATCATCGTCATCGAGGGGAACGTGATCCACGGCTGCGGCGACCAGGCGATGTCGCTCGTCGGCGCCGGCGCGTCGACGGTGCGCCGCAACGTCTGCTACGGGAACACCCACGGCCTCTCCGTCAAGGACTCGAACGTGTGCCTGGCGGAGCACAACACCTTCGCCTTCAACGCGGAGACCGGCGTCCGGGCCATCGAGAAGACGCTCGGCGAGGGCGGCGGCATCGTCACCCTGAGAGACTCGATCGTCTGGGGCAACGGCGTCCAGCTCCTCGTCGAGGCGGACGGGTCCATAGATGCCGCCTACTGCGATGTCGAAGGCGGGGTCGCGCCCGGCCCGGGCAACATCAGCGCGGATCCCCTCTTCGCGGACGCGCCGGCCGGCGACTTCAACCTCCTGGACGGCTCTCCCTGCATCGGCGCCGCCTCGGACGGCGGCATCATCGGCGCCCTGCCCCTCGACGCCTCGCCCCAGACGTATCTCCGCGGCGACGCCAACCTCGACAGCCGCCTCGACCTGGCGGACCCCGTACGGATTCTCGCGTATCTCTTCGAAGGCGGCGCGGCGCTGCCGTGCCGCGAGACGGCCGACGCGAACACCGACGGCAGGGTCGACCTCTCGGATGCGGTCTTCCTCCTGCGCCTCCTCTTCGGCGGCGGCCCGGCGCCGGAGCCCGAAGACGCGGACTGCGCGGGCGGCTAGTAGCTCACGACCACGCGCACGCTGCCGGTGCACCCGCGCAGGCGCACCGCTTCTGCAGCGCGGTCGACGTCGTTCCACGGCTTTCCGTCGACCGTGACGCTCCTGATCGGCGCGGCGCGAGGATGGCGCACCCGCAGCATCACCGCCGCGGGCGGCGTCCGCGAGGGCGCCGTGATGGCGGCGGCGATCCTGCCGTTGTCGGCGTCCGACTCGATCGTGTAGGCGAGGACGCCGAAATGCGTCGGCGCGTTCCGGACGGCGATCCTCTTCCCCTGCGCGAGCCACGCGCGCGGCGCCGCCCGCGCCAGCCACAACACATCGCCCTCCTCCATGACGAGCATCTGCCGGAAGCGCTCGAGGAAGCAGGCCTCCTCGTAGCTCTTGTCGGGCGGGCCGCCCGTCGTGTGCTCCCTGAACGTGTACTCGCCCGGCATGATGTCGACCGCGTACTGGTTGAGCATCGAGCGGATGAAGTTCGGCGCATCGCCGGCCGCGAGGTGGATGTTCGCGTGGCGCTCCAGGCCGCACTGGTACTGCCAGCTCGCGCACGAGAACCAGTGCGCCTCCGGGTCGTAGCCGCTCGTCCGCGCGTTGACCTTCGCGTTCTCCAGGAGCAGCCGGTCTTCCAGGACATCAAGGTGCCCCTGGACGCGCGGGTCGCGCGGCGACAGGAGGCCGCTCGGGCTGATCAGCGGGTCGGCCGACTGCACCGTGTCCCAGTAGATCGCGCCGACATGCCCCTGGCAGCGCCGCCATCCCCACGCCCCGGCGGCGAAGCCGCGCACGTACGGAGCGAACGGAATGAACGAGCGGTACGTGCCATCGCGCACCGCGACGACGGGCGTGAGCGCGATCGATCGATCGATCGCCGCGACGAGATCCCTGCGATAGGCCTCGGCCTCGGCCGACAACGCGGCGCCCTCCGCCGCGCCGACGAACGCGAGCATCTCCGCCATGCGTTTCACGGCGAGCCAGTAGTACGCCTCCGTCTCGTAGAACTGCATGTGCATGCACAGGCTGTCGGGAGTGACGACGTGCGCCGGCTGCAGGCCCTTCGACCAGAGGCGGTCCCCGCCGGGAACGATGCCCGAGAGAAGCTGCCGCTGGCGCAGGATCCATTGCGCATCGGCCTTCATGCGTGCAGCATTCTTCGCGAGCCACGCGAGATCGCCCGTCAGGCGGAAGTGCTCGGCCAGCGTGAACATGATCGCGCCCGGCCCCATGCAGTGAACGCCGTCCATGTGCCCGCCCGCGCCCGCCGGGCCCTCGGCGTGCGTGAGACATCCCTTGCCGTCCGAGAAGTGCCCGAGCGGCCGGTCGGGCCGCGCCCACCCATGATGCTCGTTCCGCCCGGGGACGACCTGCGGCTCCATCGGCAGGCGCAGCCATTGCTCGAGGCCGTCGCCGGCCTCCTTGTGC
>JBFZCA010000259.1:0-2764 GCA_041308205.1 Planctomycetota bacterium
GCATCGATGTAAAGAACTCCGTCTGATTCCTCGCGTAGGGCGCGGGAGGCGCGATCCCATCGGTCCCCAGCGCCCCGGCGAGAAGGACGGGCCCGTAGAAGATCGCGACGCGGCTCGCGTCATCGGGCAAGGGCTCGATGCGCAGGCGCATGGGCACGCGCACCTCGACGCGATCGCCGCTCTTCCACGTGCGCGCGATCGACGCGTAGCCCCCGGGCTCGGCCTGCAGCGCCACGGGCTCGCCGTTGAGGCTGACCGCCATGCCGTCGCGCGCCCACCCCGGATACCGGATGCGAAGCGCCATCGCGACCGGCTCGGCGCACTCCAGCTCGAGGCGCGTCGTGTCCTCCTCGGGATAGTGCGTCCGCTGGCGCAGCACGAGGCCCTTCTCGCGCCACGAGAGCTCCGAGGGAATGAAGAGGTTGACGAGCAGCCCCTCGGCGTCGCGCCAGTAGATGCTGTCGCCGTACTTGGCGTGGTTCTCGACGCCGGTGCCCGTGCAGCACCAGAACGAATCCTCGGGCGTGTTGTAGGGCATGAACCAGCCGCCGTAGAGCGGAACGTGGTATGCCATCATGCCGGTGCGCGGGTCCTGCGATGCGAGGATGTGGTTGTAGAGCGCCCGCTCGTAGTAGTCGGCGCACGCCGCGGACCGCGACCACGCGAACACGTGGCGCGCGAGCTTGAGCATGTTGTAGGTGTTGCAGCTCTCGGCCGTCCAGGGGCTCAGCCGGCCGGCGAGCTTGTCGGGGAGGCCGAAGCCCTCGTGGTCGCTGTTCCCGCCGTTGGCGTAGCTGTGATGGTGGACGACGCGATCCCAGAAGAACTCGGCGATCGTGCGGCAGCGCTCCTCGCCGGTCAGCTCGTAGAGCACCGCCGCGCCGATGACCTTCGGGAACTGCGTGTTGGCGTGAAGCCCCGCGAGCGCGTCCCGCCGGGCGGCGAGGGGATCGAGCACCGCCTTGTGGCAGAGCCGGCGCGCGGCCTCGAGGTACCGGGCATCGCCCGTCGCCGCGTACAGGTTGGCCATCCCCTCGTTGATGCCGCCGTGCTCGACGCCGAGCATGCGCTCGAGCCTCGCGTCGTCGAGCCTGGCGTTCCGGGCCGCGACCCAGTCCCCGAACTTCCGCGCGACGGCGAGCGCCCGCGCGCTGCCACACAGGGCGTGCGCGTCAAGGAGGCCCGCGAGGATCTTGTGCAGCGTGTAGTACGGCGCCCAGACCTGCCCCGTGGTCTCGACCCGGTCGATGAACGACTCGGGAAACGCGCTCAGGTACCCGCTCGTTCCGAGCGCCTCCTGGCACTTCCCCAGTTCGGCCACGATGCGCTCCGCGCGCTCCTTGAACTGCGCATCGCCCGTGCTCGCGTACATGAGCGCGCAGGCCGAGAGGTAGTGGCCGAGGAAATGCCCGCGCACCTCGCAGTCGGGCCGCTCCCAGCCGCCGAGCGGCCGGGCCGCCGAGGGCAGGCCGGCATTGGCGCGTGAAGTGTGGAGCAGGCGGTCGAGATCGAGGCTCAGGAGATACCGCCGCTCGCGCTCCATCGCCCGCGCGAAGGGGCCGTCGAGGAGGCGCACGTCCTGCAGCGCGAACGGCGCCGCGGCGAGCGCCGCCGCCGTCTTCCCGCCGAGCCCCGCAGGAGGAAGCAGCGAGATATCCGCCCGCGCCGTCTGCAACGCCCCCGCCATCGCGAGGACGAACGCCCATGCACGCGCCGGGTTTCCAATCCTATGCATGTCCGCCTTCCTTTCCGCGTGCGCGCCGCGCAACAATCTCGGCGGGCGATGCCGCCGGGTCGCGCGCTCTGCGCGCATGCACCATGATCTCCATCTCGTCGAGGTCGACCGGCCTCCGGCCCCAGTTGCCGGCCGTCCCTCCCCACAGGTCGATGATCTCCAGGCCCGCGACGGCGAAGAGAAGCGTGAGCTCCGTCGGGACGAAAGCCCGCTCCTTGAGGAGATGCGGGCCCGAGACTCCGGGCGCGACGCAGTCGGACTCCTCGGCGAGCGCCATCGGGTCGAAGCGCCCGGCCTCGACATCGCGCCCGGCGTGCTTCCTGATCATCGCGAGGCCGTTCAGCACCGTGAAGAGGCACGGCCCTCCCGGCCCGAGCGCCGCGGCCACGGCGCCGAGAACGGCGAGCGGCTGGGCGAGGGCATCGTCGCGGCCGCCGAGGAGCCCGAACGCGCCCTCGCACAGGCAGATCGCCGCATCGTAGCGCCGGTCGGGCGCGAAGCGGGTCGCGTCGGCGCGGCGGAACTCGACCGCGACCCCCGCCTCCCGCGCCCGCGCGGCGGCCTGGGCGAGCATGCCCGCGGATATGTCCACGCCGGTGACGCCGTAGCCCCGGCGGGCGAGCTCGACGGCGTGCCTTCCCGTGCCGCACCCCACGTCGAGAATCGACGCGCCGGGGGCGAGCGCGAGCGTCTCGATCAGGAAATCGACTTCCCGCAGCGTGTTCTTCGTGAAGCAGTTGTTATCGTAGGCCGGGGCATGCTCATCGAAGAAGGCCGCCCACTCGTTCCGTGCGTCCGCCATGCGCGCTCCTTCGGCCGGCGTCGCGTCCGCGCGGCGCGCGTGTACGCCGGTACATATTCGGTGAACCCGTGGCCCTGCAGGCGCCGGCCGTAGCCGGCGTTTCCCCCCTTCCCCCGAAGGGGGGACGGAAGGGGGGTTGTCTCAGACAGCAGGGACGCCGAGCGATTGCCGCCGTGGAGACCTCCGGTCCCCGCCTCCACAGCGCCGGCAGGGCCGCAGTTGCGCAA
>JBFZCA010000260.1:0-3907 GCA_041308205.1 Planctomycetota bacterium
TTCGGACGCAGCGCTTCCAGTTGCCGCGCGCGCACGGCCGGGTCGCGGTCGAGCAGCACCGCGTAGATCACCGCCCGGGCGTCGTACGGCTCGCGCGCCGCGTTGCGAAGCGGCTCGGGTATGCTCTCGAGGAGCGCCGCCGCGTAGATGACCTTGTCCATGCCCGGCAGTCCGATGCGCCGCAGGACATCCGCCGCGTCGACGGGGATCGCGGCGCCGCCGCCGAGCAGCGCGCCGAACGTCTTCGCCGGCGGGCGCCCGCGCTTCGCCTCCGCGTCGAGCGACGCGGCCGAGATCGCGACGGGCTCGACCCTCTTCGGAAACCGGCCGTCGAAGCTCGGGTCGATCCGCCTGATGCGGTCGGCGAGCGGCGGATGCGTCGCGAAGAGCCGCCTGCTGAAGCTGCCGACCGCGCTCCCGAAGAACATGTGGCTGATCTCCTCGGCGTTCGGGCTCTCGATCTTCGACGTCTCGGGCCGGCCGCCGATCTTCTTGAGCGCCCCGGCGATGCCGTCGGGAAGCCGCGTGAACTGGACGGCCGCGGCGTCGGCCAGGTACTCGCGCTGGCGCGAGACGGCGCTCTTGATCGCCCTGCCGAAGAAAAGCCCGATCGAACCGACGGCAAGCAGCCCCGCGCCGACGATCAGAACGACCGCGACCGCCCCGCCGCCGCCCTTGCCGCGGCTCCGGCCGGCGTGGCGCAGGCTGCGCAGGACCAGCCAGCCGATCATGGCCAGGACGAGAATGCCGTGCAGAACGCCGATCAGGCGGAGGTTCAGCCGCATGTCGCCGTTCAGGATGTGGCTGAACTCGTGGGCCATGACGCCCTGGAGCTCGTCGCGATCGAGGTACTCCAGGCACCCGCGCGAGACGCCGATCACGGCGCCGCGCGGCTCGTGTCCGGCGGCGAAGGCGTTGATGCCCGGCTCGTCGCGCATCACGTAGACCGGCGGGACGGGCGTACCCGAGGCCAGGGCCATCTCCTCGACGACGTTGAGAAGCCGCCGTTCGGCAAGGTCGCGCGTCTGCGGGTTGATCCGCCGCCCGCCCAGCATTGCGGCCACGGCATGGCCGCCCGAGGCGAGCTGCGCCGTCTTGTAGAGGCTGCTCAGCAGGACCACGGACAGCGTGCTCATCGCCACGAGGAGAAACAGGCCCGGGTGCCAGGGCGAATCGGCGTACGGATTGGGGGCGCCGGGCCTCGCGTCGTGCCCGCTGACCAGCATCACGGCGAGCCACACGACGAGATAGACCGCGACGACGATGCAGATCACGGCCAGCACGAACAGCCAGATCAGGCGCCCCGTGCGCCGCCGCGCCTTGTCCTGGTGCTCGAAGAAGTCCATGCGCCGTCCCCGCGCGAAGCGTCAGCCGCGCCTCACTTGAAGGAGACCTTCGGCGCCTCGCGCTCTCCGCGCACTTCCACCTCGAACAGGTTCGCTTCGCGGAAGTTGAACATGCCGGCGAAGAGCACGCTCGGGAAGGTCTCGCGCCCCGTGTTGTAGGTCATCACGGCGTCGTTGTACGCCTGCCGGGCGAAGGCGACCTTGTTCTCGGTCGAGGAGAGCTCTTCCTGGAGCGCCAGCATGTTCTGGTTGGCCTTCAGGTCGGGGTAGCTCTCGGCCAGCGCGAACAGACGGCCGAGCGCGCCGGTGAGCTGTCCCTCGGCGCTGCCGAGCGATGTCATCGCCGCCGGATCGCCCGGGTTCGCCGCCGCCTTCCGGCCCGCGTCGACCGCCTGGTTGCGCGCCTGGATGACGGCTTCGAGCGTCTCGCGCTCGTGCTTCATGTAGCCCTTGGCCACCTCGACCAGGTTGGGGATCAGGTCGTAGCGGCGCTTGAGCTGCACATCGATCTGCGAGAAACCGTTCTTGTAGCGGTTGCGCAGCGCGACCAGCTTGTTGTAGATGCCGACCACGACCAGGATGAGGACGAGGATGACCGCGCCTGCCACGATCAGCGCCCAGTAGATAGGATCCATGTGCACGCTCCCTTGTTCGTTGTTCGTTCGGGGACAGTCACCGATTTCCCGCGGGAAATCGGTGACTGTCCCCGGAATGCCCGCATTCTCACCGGCCATGATCGTACTCGCCCGTCCCGCCGCGGTCAATCGCGCGCCGGGACGGCCCACGCCGGCAACCACGCCTGCACACCCTCGAACCATAGTTCTTGCGCGCCCGCCGCCAGGTCCGGTACACTACGGGCATGATCTCCGACGCTGACAGGAACGCGATCATTGCGCTGGCGGAACGTTTCAACGTCTCGCGCGTCCTGCTCTTCGGCTCCAGCCTCGATCCCGCGCGGCCGGCCGACGATATCGACCTGGGAGTCGAAGGCATCCGGCCGGAGGATTTTTTCAAGTTCTACGGAGAGCTCCTGTTTGCGCTATCGAAACCGCTCGATCTCATCGACCTCTCCGTTCCCACGAAGTTCGCCCGGATCGTGAAGCAAGAGGGAGTTCCCCTGCATGGCTGACCTGCGGCAGAGGATTGACGCCGAGCTCGAGAATGTGGAGCGCGCGCTCTCCGCGGTGCGCGAGGATTTGGAGGCGCGGCCGTAGCAGGCGCCGGGTGCGCGGCCGTCGATCCGCGACGCGGTCCGCGCGTCTTGAAGCGCGGCGCCTTTCCCCGTATGGTGGAGGAAGAGGCGCAGGCGGCGGGCGGTCTTTCCGGCCGCGCGCGGCGCCCGCGTGACGCGGAGGAACCTCCCCGTGACAGGTCGATCGATGCCCGCATGCGCCGCCGTCGCGCTCCTCGCGTGCGCCGCGCCGAGCGGCGCCGATTCGTTCCGCGAGGAGATCGAGGCCGACTGGCGGCGTCAGGACGAGGGCTGGTACGCCCAGATCCGCGAGCCGGGCACGGTGAGGTTCGTCGAGGAGACGATCGAGTGGCCGGGCGTCGCGCCCGCCGAGCGCGCGCGCGTGCCGTTCGCCGCGGCGCCGCGCATCGATGGGAAGCTCGATGACCCCTGCTGGGCGGCGGCGCTGCGCGTTCCCGCGCGCGGCGATGGCCAGCCCGCCTTCCTCCTCGCAAGCGACGAGCGCAACCTCTACATCGGCGCGTCGTTCCCCGCGGCCCGCGCCGCGATGTTCCAGGGGCCGTCGACCGCGCTCGATGCCGGCGGCGCCGCCGACGGCGTCAAGAACGGCCGCTACGGCTTTCACTGCGGCTGGGAAGCAAACCCGTGGTGGCAGGTCGACCTCGGCGCGATCGCGGCGATCGATCGCGTGGTCGTCTACAACCGGCTCGACTACCAGCCGGGCCTCCACAACGCCGACTCGATCGAGCTCCTCACCTCGGAGAACGGCCGGGACTGGCAGATCCGCCACCGGAACGGCGGCAAGCATTTCGGCGGCGTCGGCTCGGGCGAGCCGCTCACGGTCGCGCTCGCGGAGAAGCCGGCGGCGGACGCCGTCCGCGCGCGCTTCGTCCGCCTCCGAATCCCGAGCGCCGCGCCGATCTTCTTTCACCTGGACGAGGTCGAGGTCTACGGCCCCGAGGCGCCCGAGCGCAACCTCGCGCTCGAGAAGCGCGCGGCCCAGAGCAGCCTCAGCATCTGGTCGCGCGGGGGCCTTGCGGGCGGCGGGCTCTGTTCCCTGCCCGGCCGCGCGCTCGGCCTCGATGAGGCCGGGGAGGGAGTCCTCCTCGCCGGCGCGCCCCTTCCCGCGGCGCAGGCGCGCGTGGCGCGCGAGGGCGAGCTCTCGAAGGCCGAGATCGCGCTTCCCCTCGAGGGAGACCCGCCGCAGTTCCCGGCATCGTTCTCGCCGCCGGCAGGCGACCCGATTGCCATCGCGCCCGGCATGCGATGCCGCGCCGCCCTGGCCGAGGGGACGACGCTCGGCTTCGGCAGGAACGCCTGCGCGTTCGATGTGACGGTCGACGGCGCGCCGCCCGTCGACGTGACGGTC
>JBFZCA010000261.1:0-10636 GCA_041308205.1 Planctomycetota bacterium
GACAACGGCCCGGACTCGGGCGCCCGCGCCGACACCCTCGCCCAGGGGCTCGCGACCGCGGGCGTCAACGTCGTCATGCTCGGCGTCGCGGCCTCGGGCGAGCTGTACAACGCCGTCTCGAACCTGGGCGCCCGCGGCGGCGCCCAGGTGACGCGCAGCCACGTCGAGATCAACATCAACGGCATCAAGCTGCTCCTGGGCGGCGTCACGCTCTTCGGCGACCACATCAAGGAGATCTTCGACTGGGTCGAAGGGAACCGCTACCGCCGCATGCGCTCGCCGGCCGACCGCGGCGCGATCATCGACGGCGTCGGCGAGGCGTTCGAGATCCAGCGCCTGCGATACCTGGAGCGCTACGAGGGGAAGCTCGATCCCGCCTGCCCGGTCGCCATCGACCTGGGCGGCGGCACGGCCGTGAAGTACCGCGACACGCTCGCGCGCATCTTCCCCTCCATCGTGCGCTTCTTCCGCGATGCGGACGACCCGCACTCGACCAAGGGCCTCGCCGACCCGACGCGCCTCGACCAGCGCGCGAACTACGCCGAGGCCTACGACTTCAGCATCGCCAACCCGTCGGTGCCGGTGCTCGGCTTCGACCTGGATGCCGACCGCTTCGGCCTCATGATCGACGGCAAGGTGTGGAAGGGCGACACCATGATGCTCCCGATCTACGAGGAGCAGCTCGCGCGCAAGCCGGGCACGCCGGTCAGGATCGACGCCCGCACGAACCTCATCGTCGACGAGGCCGTCAGGCACTGGAAGGGCAAGAGCATCTGCCAGGCCATCGGCCACTCCAAGGTCAAGAAGGCCATGGATCTGGATCTGGCGCAGGAGGCCGCGGACGCCGGCTACGACGACGCCGACCGCTACGTCCAGGACCAGCCCGCGCGGGCGGAGACGTTCCAGGGCGAGTTCTCGCTGCACCTCTTCCGCTTCAAGCCCGAACGCGACGACGAGGGCCGCTACGTCGGCACGCCGGTCGACGATGCCATCGATTTCGCGTGCTACTTCGTGCACATGCTGCAGCAGCGCGGCACGCGCCTCAGCCGCCCCTGCCTGCAGCTTCCCGAGTACCTCGACATGCTCAGGGCGCAGGGCATCATCGGCGACAGCTACACGCACATCGAGAACAACATCGAGATCAGGACCGAGTACGATCCCCTCCTCAAGAAGAACCTCGGCCACGCGGCCTACGAGATCTTCCGGCTCATCGCCGCCCCCGAGGAGGAGGTCACCTGGATCGACGACGGCGTCTCGGCGATCTCGGCCGGCCGCAAGCTCATGCTGCGCTTCTCGAACACCTCGCCGAAGGTCACCATGAAGTGCGACGCGCGGCCCGAGCTCTGGATCGAGGCGGCGTCGCGCCTCCTCGGCGTCTTCTTCGGCATCACCGACTACCTGATCGCCCGGCGCGGAATGGACGCCGGGTTCCGCACGATCTCCCGCGGCGAGAACGAGTTCCTGTACGCGATCTTCAAGGAGCGCGCCGGCAAGGACGTGAGCGCGATCGCGCCGTTCCCCGTGGAGGAGTATCTGGGGGTCGCGCCGTTCAAGGACGCGCTCGACAAGGAGTTCTGAAGCCTGCGCGCCGCGCGGCCGGGAGGAGCAACATGCAGCGACTGTGCGTCGGATTCGATGGGATGTGCGCGGATGTGTCGGTGATGGGCCTCGGGCCGCATCTCGATGCCATCAAGGCCGAATGGCCCGTCATCGCCCCGCTCATGGACAGCCTGACGCGGGGCCTCGACGAGGAGCTGACGTGCGAGGGCTCGGGCATCGACGAGCCGACCTTCCAGCGCATCCTCGAGCGGCTGAAGGCCTACCCCGGAACGACGGTCGATGTCCACATCGGCGCCAACACGGCCCTCGAGCTCGCCACCGCGACGAACCTCCTGCGCGCGCCGGCCCCGCCCATCGCCCCCACGGCCGTCGACTACCTCGGCTTCTGGTCGCCGCGGACGCTCGCGCGCGTGCCCGAGAAGCTCCCCCCCGCCGCCCTCGCGCACGCGCGGGAGGTCGCCGACTCCGAGGCCGTGTCGCTCATCATGCCGCACGGCGGCAAGCGCGTGATCCTGTCCTTCGGCGGCAACCCGCCCGTCCGCAGCATGTCCGCCGCGTTCCGCGCGTACCTCCGGGACGAGGCCCCGCGCTACTTCGCGGCCGCCAAGCCCGACATGCTCATTCTCGTCGGGACCGGCGTCACCTGGAGCGCGGCCCGGAAAGAAGATTTCGCCCTGCTTTCCGGCATCATCGCGGCGGCCCACGACAACGGCGCGCGGGTGCTGCTCGACCTGAGCGGCATGGGCTCGTGGAGCGATGCGGCCCTCCGGGATTACTTCGCGATCGTCGCGACCGCCGACATTCTGAGCATGAACGAAAGCGAGCTCGGCGTCTACCACGGCCGCAAGACCGGCAAGACGCCGCCGGGCCTCGACGCCGCGTCGCTCGCGGCCATGGTCAAGGACGTCGTCAGGCCCGGCCAGGGTTTCCTCGTGCACACGCCGGCGTTCCAGCTCGCCCTCGGCATCGAGGACCCGGTCGAGGCGGCGCTCGAGTTCGCCGGCAAGGCCGCGAGCTGCCGCGCCGCAACCGGCAGATTCCCCACGGCGGCCGAAGTGAACGCATCCGCGTTCAAGATCTCCGAAAAGGCCCGCAAGGAGCTCGCCGCCGTGCCGCGGGAGTTCGCGGCCGCGCCGGGCTACGCCATCGAGGTCCGGAACCCGGTCGGGCTCGGCGACACGTGGACGTGCTCCTTCGCGCTCGCGCTCCTCGGAGGTGCGCGATGAGCCGCCGCGCGCCGTCCGTTGCGCTGTGCGCCGCGCTCTGCGCCGCGGCGATCGCATCCGCCGCATCCGAGCTCAAGGTCGACCCCGCCGCGCGCGAGGTGTCGCTGCCGTTCGTCTTCATCGATCCCGCGCAGGCGATCGAGGTGTTCGCGTGCGGCCCGGGCGGGCCGACGCACGAGACGGTCATCCTCTTCACGGCCTCGGGCGGCGATCTCGCGGCCGCGCTCGCTTCCATCGGCTGCCGCGACGAGACCGCCTGGCAGGCGGCGAGCCCCCAGGATTTCACGCTCACCCAGGCGGACCGCGTGCTCGTCCTGCTGAGATGGGACCGCGACGGCGAGCAGTTCGAGGCCGCGGCCGAGGACCTCATCTGGCGCACGGGCGAGGACCTTCCCGAGCTTCTCCACGGCTTCAGCTTCGCCGGGAGGAAGATCACGGCCGGCGACCCGCCGCGCACCCGCGTCTCCGATTCGGTCGAGATCACCGTGGGCGGCACGGGCAGGCAGAGCGCCGTGACGAGCCTGCTCGTCCACCCCACCGCGCTGTCGTTCCTCGCCGACCACGTCTCGGCGCTCGAGCTCAACCCGCGCTTCGGCGACGAGGTCCGGCACATGGCCGCGCACAGGCGCGGCGGGACGATGGTCATGCGATTCGTCACCGAGAGCGAGCTCCTCGCCTACCGTCTCGCGCGGACGCCGCCCATCCCCGGGCTCGACCAGGTCCTGCGCGCCCAGGAACCGCTCGCGCGCGCGATCGATGCCGACAAGGCCGCCTACGCCGCGCGGTGCAAGGAGCTCGAGGCCCTGCTCGACACGCCGGACGAGACGGCGCGCGCCGCGGTCCAGTCCAAGGTCGCCGAGGCCTCGCTGCTTGCGTGGCGGATTCACGCCGCCTACATAGCGATGTACGCGGGCGAGTGGGATTTCCAGCGCGAGATCCTGGAGGCGCGCCTCGAGAGCTTCCGCGGCTTCACGGCGCGCGGCCACTCGTTCCTGCGCGCCTTCGCACCCGAGCGCACGAAGCTCGCCGAGCTCAGAGTCACGCGTGCGCGCCAGGGCCCCGCGCCCGCGCTCGACCTCGCCATCTGCCGCCAGGAGGAGGTGCTCAGAACGATCCAGGCCCGCCGCGACATTCCGGCCATCGAGAGCGAGATCGCGCTCCTGGAGGGCCGCGTCAACGACGAGGAGCATCGCGGCGGCGGGGGCTTCCTCCTCGCAATGCTCAAGAACGAGCTCGAGAAGAACCGCCTCGCGCTGCGTACGGCGCACGTCAACGCCGAGACGCACGCCCTGCTGGAACGCGATTATGCGCTCCGGATCGACGGCGTCGAGGCGGGGCGCGCCGAGATCGCCGCGCAACGTGCGGCGCTCGAGGCCGAGCTCGCCGTGCTCCAGGCGAAGATCAAGCTCGCCGAGCTCGACGACGAGATCAGGTGGGCCGAGGACGACCGCGCATCCGATGACGCCGAGCGAAAGCGCGATGCCGAGGAGCGCCTCGCGGCGCACAGGAAGGCGAAGGATGCGCTCGTCGCGGAGATCGACGCGCTCGTCAAGAAGCACGCGGCGCTCTCCACGAACGCCGCCCCGCCGGCCCCCAAGGAGTGACGTCCATGCCCGAACCGATCTCGCGCGCGGAGGTCGAGGCCACGGCGCGCCTCGCCCGCATTCTCCTGAGCGAGGAGGAGATCGCCGGCCTGACGACGCAGCTCGGCTCGATCCTCGCGTACATGGAGACGCTCAACGAGCTCGACACGTCGAACGTCGAGCCGCTCGCGCACGTGCTGCCGCTCAAGAACGTGCTCAGGCCCGACGAGGTGCGGCCGTCGATCGGCGCCGACCTGGCCGTCAGGGAGGCGCCCGACGCGACGAACGGCTTCTTCAGGGTTCCCAAGGTGCTCGGGGAGGGCGGCGGCGCATGAGCGGCATTGCGGACCTGAGCGCATTCGAGGCCGCGGCGGCGTTCGCGCACGGCGACGTCAGTGCGCGCGCCGCCGTCGATGCCGTCGCGGCGCGGATCGACCGCCTCCAGGGCCGGCTCAACGCCTACGCCCGCATCGATCTTGAGGGCGCGCGCGAACGCGCCGATGCCCTCGACCGCCGGCGCGCGCGCGGCGAGGCGCTCGGCCGCCTCGCCGGCGTGGTGCTCTCGATCAAGGACAACTTCGCGACGTCCTCGGGCGCGACGGCCTGCGGCTCGCGCATGCTCGCCGGCTACCGCGCGCCCTACGACGCCACGGTGGTCGCGCGGATTCTGGCCGCGGGCGGCATCATCATCGGCAAGACCGCCATGGACGAGTTCGCCATGGGAAGCACGACCGAGACGAACGCCTTCGGCCCCGTGCGCAACCCGTGGAATCCGGCGCGCGTTCCGGGCGGCTCGTCGGGCGGCGCCGCGTGCGCGGTCGCCGCGCGGCTCTGCCACGGGGGCTACGGCAGCGACACGGGCGGCTCGATCAGGCTGCCGGCCGCGTTCTGCGGCGTCACGGGCCTCAAGCCCACCTACGGCCGCGTGTCGCGCTACGGCCTCGTGGCCTACGGCTCGAGCCTCGACCAGATCGGGCCGCTCGCGCGCGACGCGCGCGATGCGGCGCTCCTCCTGAGCGCGGTCGAGGGGCACGACCCGCGCGACTCGACGAGCGCGCCGCTCCCGCCGCGCAACTATCTGGCCGCACTCGGCGAGCTCCCGCGCGAGCTCAGGATCGGCGTCGCGCGGGCGAGCTTCGAGGAGGGCTGCGAGGCCGCCGTCCTGGCGAGCGTCGATGCGGCATGCGCCGCGTTCCGCGGCCTGGGCGCGGCCATCGTCCCCATCGAGATGCCCCTGCTCAAGTACGCGGTCGCGTGCTACTACATCGTGGCCACGGCGGAGGCGTCGAGCAACCTCGCGCGCTACGACGGCGTTCACTTCGGACACCGCACGGCCGAGAAGGAGCCGCCCGGCGAGAACGCGACCGTGTTCCTCTACTCCTCGTCGCGCCGGGAGGCGTTCGGCGCCGAGGTCAAGCGCAGGATCATGCTCGGGACGCACGTCCTGTCGAGCGGCTACTACGACGCCTACTACCTGAAGGCCCTCAAGGTGAGGCGCCTCATCAAGGAGGAGTTCGACCGCGTGTTCGAGCGCTGCGACCTCGTCCTCATGCCGGCCTCCCCCACCGCGCCCTTCGCGCTCGGCGAGAAGATCACCGACCCCCTGGCAATGTACCTCTCGGACGTCTTCACGGTGAGCGCCAACCTCGCGGGCATTCCGGCCCTGAGCCTGCCCGCGGGGTTCGCGGGCGGACTGCCGCTCGGGATCCAGCTTTTGGCGCCGCCGCTCGGCGAGGAGATGCTCCTCCGGGCCGGCCACGCGTTCCAGCAGGCGACCGACTGGCACCGCCGCACGCCGCCCGCCGCCGCCGGGGAGGAGGGCTCATGACGCTGCCGCCCGGAGTCGACGCGACGCTCATCGTGGGCCTCGAGATTCACGTCCAGTTGCGCACGGCGACGAAGCTCTTCTGCGGCTGCGAGGTCAGGTTCGGGGCGCCGCCCAACAGCCTCACGTGCCCCGTGTGCCTCGGCCACCCCGGCACGCTGCCCGTCATGAACGGGGCGGCTCTCCGCTGCGCCGTGAAGACCGCGATGGCGCTCGGGTGCCGCATTCTTCCCCGCACCAAGTGGGACCGGAAGAGCTACTGGTACCCCGATCTCCCCAAGAACTACCAGATCAGCCAGTACGATCTCCCCGTGGGCCTGGACGGCGCCATCGAGATCCCGCGCGCGGACGGGACCGCGAAGACGGTCCGCATACGCCGCGTCCACCTCGAGGAGGACGCGGGCAAGAACCTGCACGACGACCCCGGCGTCACGCTCCTGGACCTCAACCGCACGGGGACGCCGCTCCTCGAGATCGTCACCGAGCCCGATATCGCCTCCGCCGACGAGGCCGGCGCCCTCGCCCGCGAGCTCCAGCGCTTGGTGCGGTATCTGGGCGTCGCCGACGCCGACATGCAGAAGGGCCACATGCGCTTCGAGCCCAACATCAACTGCGCCATCAGGAAGGACGGCGCCGAGGCGCGGACGCCGATCGTCGAGGTCAAGAACCTGAACAGCTTCAAGGCCCTGGAGGCCGCGGTCGCGTTCGAGCTCGAGCGGCAGGTCGCGGCGCACCTCGCCGACCCCTCCTACACGATCGAGCGCTGCGGCAAGGAGAACCGCGGGTGGGACGATGCGGCGCTCCGGACGCTCGTTCAGCGCCACAAGGAGGAGGCGCACGAGTACCGCTACTTCCCGGACCCCGACCTCGTGCCGTACGAGTGGACCGCCGGGGAGCTCGCCGGCCTCGCGCGCGAGACGCCCGAGCTGCCGCAGGCGCGGCGCCGGCGCCTGGCGCGCGAGCTCGGCATCGGCGAGGGCGATGCGCTGCGCATCGTCGAGGACCGCGCGACGGGCGATCTCTTCGAGGCGGCGGTCGCGGCGGGCGCCTGCCCGAATACCCTCGCCAAGCATTTCATCAACATCTGGGCGCGCCTGGCGAACGACGCGGGCGTCGCGATCGCGGGCCTCGGCCTCGGCGCGGGCGCGCTGGCCGAGCTCGCGCGGATTCAGGCCGACGGCACCGTGAGCGCGACCGCGGCGCAGCAGATCGCCGAGGCGATGGCGAAGAGCCCCGAGCCGCCGCGCGCGCTCGCCGAGCGCATGGGCCTCCTCCAGCTCTCCGATCGGGCCGCGATCCTCGCGCTCGTCAAGGACGCGATCGCCGCCAACCCGAAGGCCGCCGCCGACTACCGCGCGGGCGGCAAGAAATCGGCGAAGTCGCTGGGGTTTCTGCAGGGGCAGGCGATGCGGCTCTCCGGCGGCCGCGCCAACCCGGCCGTCATCGCGGCGCTCCTGAAGGATGAGCTGGGCCCTCCGGCGGCATAGCCGCGGGTCGGTCCGTCGCAGCCGCCCCTACGGGCAGAACGAATACGTGCAGATCGGCATCTCATCGAGCCCGGCGTCGACGCCGCAGACGTACGGGCCCGGGGCCGGCGGTTCGGCGCCGTTGTTGAAGAGGAACTGCAGGAGCACTATCACGTCGGAGAGATCGAGCTTGCCGTTGTCGTCGATGTCGCACGCATCGAGGCAGCTCGGCTCGGCGTGCTGCTGGAAGAGATAGCGCGCGAGGACGATGGGGTCGACGATGCTGAGCGCGTTGTCTATGTTCACATCGCCGCGCTTGAAGTTCTTGACGGCGCTGGCCGTGACCTCGCAGGTGCCGCCGTAGCAGTCGTCGTCGAACCCGTCGCGCAGCCCGAACAGCCGGTAGCTGTGATCGCCGGCGGCGGCGCCGGTCACGAGCGCCATCAGGGCATCCCCGGCGACCTCGGCAACGACCTCGTCGCCTTCGCGGATCTGGATCGCGTCGAGCACGGTCCCCTGGATGCGCGTCCAGCCCACGAGCACGTTGCCGTCGCCCTTGTCGGCGCAGGTCGGCATCGTGACGCACGCGAAGGGCTCGTTCCGCATGGTGATGTCCAGCTTGGCGTGGAAGAAGAACGCCTCGTCGCTCTTGCTCGCGTTGTGCACCTGGATGGCAAGGACGTTCGTGCCGGTGCGCAGCGCGGGAATGAAGGCGTCGAGCGCGATGGTCTCCGGAACGCCCGCGGCGTGCGGCGGCGCGGCCAGGACGACGTACGGCGGGTCGATGCTGATCGGCATGTTCCGGTGCACGATGTACTGGCCGTTCATGTACGCGACGAAGCCGTCATCCCAGTCGATCCTCAGGGACATGCTCTCGACGGCAAACGTATCCTCGAGCTCGAACGCGATCCGGAAGTACACCGCGCTGTAATTCCAGCGCATGTCCGAAAGCTCGGTGATGATCGTGGGGTAGCCGTAGCCGACCGGCGCTTCATCCTCCAGCCACGCGCTGTCGTCGAAGTCCGCGGCACGCCACTCGGCCGGCGGTTGCGCGGTGCCCTTCAATATCTTCCACACATCGTCGAGCGGCACGCTCTCGCCCCGCGCACACAGGCCGACAAGCAGGGACCCAATCAGAAGGCGCAATCCTCTTCTCATCGCCGCCATTCCTCCAGGCTTCATTTCCTCGCACGGCGCGCCCGCGCCGCGGCGGTCAATTACCTATTATAACAGCCGAGAGCCTGTCGCAGAAGCTCCCGCCGGGCGGAGCGGCCGACTTTTTCGCGCCGCCTCATGCGCGCGAGACATCCCAACAGCCTGTCTCACGGCGAGTTAGGCGTCTCCGCGAGCCCTGCGCACACCCCCCCGGGGAAATCGACCGCGGCCGGCTCACTCTCCGCGCGCATCGACGGCGCCGCGCAGCATGCCGCGGCGCACCTCGATCGCCTGCACGCGCCCGGCTTCGTCCCCCCGGTACGCGCGCAGCGTGTGGCCGCGGGAAAGCAGGCCCTGGAGCACGTCCGCGCGCACGGACGGCTCGACGAGCAGCACGTCCGGCGCGAACTGATGGTGCAACCTCCCGCGTTTCACCGCGTCCTCGAGCGACGCACCCTCGACGAGCACCTGCTCCAGCACGGCGAGCACGGCGCTTGCGGCCCGCGACCCGCCGGCGGCCCCGGCGACCAGGCGCACGCCATCGCCGCCGAGCACGATGACCGGCGCCATGAAGGTCAACGGACGGGCGCCCGGCCGCGGCCAGGGGTCGGCGGCGGCCCCCCCCGCACTCCCGTGCAGCGTGAAATCGGCCATCGCGCCGTTCAGAAGCACGCCGGTTCCCGGCACGCTGACGAGCGAGCCGAACGGCCGGCCGATCGATTCCGACCAGCTCGCGACGCCGCCGTCGGCGTCGCACACGCAGAAGTGCGCCATCTCGGCGCCGTTCGAAGGCATCCTGAGCGCGGATTCGTCCAGGCGCGCGACAGGGGCCGCGCTCACGCGCTCGGGGTCGATGCGCCCGAGCATCTGCTCGGCCCGCTCGCGCGAGACCATTCGCCGCGCCGCGGGCGCCTGTTCCTGCTCGGCCGCAAGGAGCGTCTTCTCGGCAAACGCCTGCTTCATCGCCTCGGCCAGGAGGTGCGGGCGGAAGGCGGAGCCGCCGCGTTCCTCGGCGGCCGCCAGGACCCCCAGCGCCTGGAGCACGATGGCGCCCCCCGCGCTCGGAGGCGGCGCGGCGTACAGCCGGCAGCCGAAAAGCTCGGCGGCCAACGGCTCGGCCGCGCGCGCCCGGTAGTCGCTCATGTCGGCGGCCGAGAGCACGCCGCCGAGCCGGCCGATCTCGCGCACGATCGACTCTCCCACCCCGCCGCGATAGAACGCGTCCGCGCCGTTCTTGGCGATCGCGGCCAGCGTGGAGCCGAGGTCGGGCCTCCTGAGGACCTCGCCCTCGGCGCAGGCGATGCCGCCGGGCCTGAGCAGCGCGCGGTACGTCTCGGCGAACCTCTGGCGATAGTCCGGATACGTGCGATACGTTTCGGCGAGGCCGGCAAGCGCCTGGTGCAGCCGCCGGTCGACCGTGAAGCCGTCCTGCGCAAGCAGAATCGCGGGCGCGAGGATCTCCTCGAGCGTCAGCCGTCCCGAGCCGAAGCGCCGCCACAGCTCGAGCGCGCCGCGCACCTGCCCCGGCACCGCCGCGGCCCACGGGCCGATCGAGGCCCTCCCCGGAATCGGCGCGCCCTCGCGGTCGAGGTAATCGCTCGATCGCGCGGCGGCCGGCGCCTGCTCCCGGAAGTCGAAAGCCGTCACCGACTGGCCGGGCGCGCAGTACAGCGCGCACCCGCCGCCCCCGAGGCCGCACACGTCCGGGCGGACGACGGCGAGGGCGAACGACACGGCCACGGCCGCATCCGCGGCATTGCCCCCCGCGCCCAGGATGTACATGCCGCAGGTCGCGGCCTGGACGTTGTCGGTGACGACGAG
>JBFZCA010000262.1:0-4439 GCA_041308205.1 Planctomycetota bacterium
CGCTGCTCGAATCCGAGCTCTTCGGCTACAAGCAGGGCGCCTTCACCGATGCCAAGCGCGACAAGCCGGGGCGCTTCGCGCTGGCCGAGGGGGGCACGCTCTTTCTCGACGAGATCGGCGACGTGAGCCCAACGCTGCAGGTCAAGCTCTTGCGGGTGCTCCAGGAGCGGGAGTACGAGCCGCTCGGCGCCACGGCGACGCAGAAGACCGACGCCAGGATCATTGCGGCCACGAACCGCGATCTGGCCGACGCGACGGCGCGCGGCCTGTTCCGGAACGACCTCTTCTACCGGCTCAACGTGGTCCAGATCAACCTGCCGCCGCTCGCCGAGCGGCGCGAGGACATTCCGCTCCTCGTCGAGCACTTCATCCGCGCGCTCAACGCCGAGAAGGGCCGGAACGTGGCGCGGATCTCGTCCGGCGCCATGCGGCGGCTCCTGCGCTATCCGTTCCCCGGCAACGTGCGCGAGCTCGGGAACGCGCTCGAGTACGCTTACATCATCTGCCAGGGCGGCGAGATCCAGGAGCAGTGCCTGCCGCCGGCGGTCCTGGAGCACGCGGAGGCGGCGTGCTTCGATGCGGCGGGGGCCGCGCCGCTCAAGCCGCCGCCGCGCGACGAGAAGGAGCGCATCGCGGCCGCCCTGGCCGCGCACGGCGGACACCGGGCGCGCACGGCGCGCGCGCTCGGCATCGACGCCTCGACGCTGTGGCGCAAGATGCGCAAGCACGGGCTCTCGTGACGGCCGGCGGCCGCTTTGTCCTTGCCGCGCGCGAGGGCCGCCGGTAAGCTAGGAGCCGATGGCCCTGCTCACCGACGCTCGCCCCTCGCCGCCCGAAGGACCGCCGCCTTCCGCCCCGCGCCGCCGGGGCTTCCGCCGTTACGCGGCGCGGCGGGCCCTCCTCATGGCGCCGACCTTCCTGGGCATCACGCTCGTGACGTTCGTCCTGTGCCAGTGCGTGCCGGGGGGGCCGGTCGATCGGCTCAGGCTCCAGCTCGCGGGCGGCGAGGACGGCGGCGGCGGGCGCGTCGAGCTGCGGATCACTGACAAGCAGTTCGAGGCGCTCGACGCCTACTACGGCTTCGACAAGCCCATCCTCGCCAGGTACGCCGAATACCTCTGGAACGTCGTGCGCCTGGACCTGGGGGACTCGTTCAGGTACACGATGCCCGTCATCGACCTCATCGCCCGCCGCCTGCCCGTCTCGATCTTCTACGGCATCGTGACCGTGATCCTCGCCTACGGGATCTGCATTCCGCTCGGGATTCTGAAGGCGATCCGCCACCGGACGCTGCTGGACGGCGCGACATCGGCGTTGATCTTCCTTGGCTACGCCGTTCCGGGGTTCGCGCTGGGGGGCGTCCTGCTCGCCGTCTGCGCCGTCGAGCACGACTGGCTGCCGATCGGCGGCTTCGTGAGCGAGGGCTTCGCCGAGCTCGGCTTCTCCGGGAAGATCGCCGATGTGGCCCGCCACGCGGTCCTGCCCGTCGCGTGCTACGCCGTGGGGCTCTTCGCCGTCATGACCATGCTGGTCAAGAACAGCCTGCTCGAGCAGATGGGCGCCGATTACGTGCGCACCGCCCTCGCCAAGGGCCTGACGTGGCGCCGCGCCGTGTTCGTCCACGCGCTCCGGAACGCCCTGATCCCGCTCGCGACGAGCGCCGGCAGCGTGCTCCTGCTCTTCCTCACCGGCTCGATGCTGATCGAGCGGGTGTTCAACATACCCGGCATCGGGCTCCTCTCGTACGAGGCCGTCACGCAGCGCGACTATCCGGTCGTGATGGGACTGGTCGTGATCTCGTCGGCGCTCATGCTGCTCGGGCATCTCCTCTCGGACTTGTGCGTCGCCGCGGTCGATCCGCGCGTGCGCTTCGAGTGACGCATGCGGTTCCCGCGCCTCGACCCGATCACCCGCACGCGCTGGCGGCGCTTCCGCGCCCTGAAGCGCGGGTACGCATCGCTCATCATCCTCGCCGTCGCGATCGGGCTCTCGCTCGTGTCGGAACTCATCGCCAACCATCGCGCGATCGTGGTCAAGCACCAGGGGACATACTACTTCCCGACCTTTCGATTTCATCCGAAGAAGACATTCGGGCAGGACGCCGCGGCCGCAGCCGCCGCGCGGACGCCCGAGGAGGCGGCCCTCGCCGGGGCCCTGGCCGAGTTCGACCTGTCGGGCGACGCCGAGACCGACTACCGCGCCTTGCGCGAGGCGTGGCGCGGCACGGCGAACCGGGTGTTCATGCCGCTCGTGCCGTACGGCCCATGCGAGTCCGATTTCGCGTACGCGGCCTGGCCGACGCCGCCCGACTCGAAGCACTGGCTCGGCACCGATGCCCAGGGGCGCGATGTCCTGGCGCGGCTTCTCTACGGCTTCCGGATCTCGATCTTCTTCGCGCTCGGCATGGCCGTCGCGGCGCAGGCGTTCGGCGTGGCGATCGGGTCGCTCCAGGGATACCTGGGCGGCCTCTTCGATCTCCTGAGCCAGCGCCTGATCGAGGTCTGGACGACGCTGCCCTTCCTCTACATCGTGATCATCCTGGCCGCGCTGTTCGCGCCGAGCTTCTGGATGCTGCTCGCCATCATGGCGGCCTTCTCGTGGATGCGCATCACGTTCTACATGCGGACCGAGATGTACCGCGAGAAGACGCGCGACTACTGCCTCGCGGCGCGCGCGATCGGCGCCTCGCGCGCGCGCATCGTGTTCGTGCACCTGCTCCCGAACTGCCTGACGCCGATCGTGACCTTCACCCCGTTTCTCGTGGTGGGGGCGATCACCGCGCTCACGAGCCTGGATTACCTGGGCTACGGGTTGCCCGCGCCGACGCCGAGCTGGGGCGAGATGATCGACCAGGCGCTGCGGCCCGAGAACCGGAAATGCCTCTGGCTGATCCTGTCGCCGTTCGGGGCGCTCGCCGCCACCCTGACCCTCGTGACGTTCGTGGGCGAGTCGATCAGGGAGGCGTTCGACCCGAAGCAGTACACTAGGTATGAATAGACGAGCCATGGAGGTGTCAATGCGCGCACGTGTCCTGGCGCTGGCGATGCTCGCGGGCGCGGCGCTCGCCGCAGCCGAGATTCCGGCGGGCCTCGTCTGGGAGACCGATCTGGACGAGCCGCTCATCGGCGATCCCGCCGCGCTCAAGGGCGGCACGTTCAACTACTTCATTCCGACGTACCCGCTCACCTTCAGGCTGCTCGGCCCGGAGTCGAACGACATCTTCTGCGCCTGGAACCGCGCCTACAGCATGAGCTTCACGCTCGTCGGGCGCCACCCGGTGACCGATGCCTACATTCCCTGGATGGCGACGCACTGGTCGGTGGCGCCCGACCGGAAGACCGTGTACTTCAAGCTCGACCCGGACGCGCGCTTCAGCGACGGGACGCCGATCACGGCGGCCGACTACGTCTTCTGCCACGAGATGATGCGCAGCAAGGAGATCCTCGACCCGTACTACAACAACTACGCCGAGATGTACTTCGCCTCGGTCGAGGCCATCGACCCCCTGACGCTCAAGATCGTGGGAGTGCAGGAGAGCTGGCGGCCGCTCGATGACTTCGCGGTCCTCTGGCCCGTGCCGCGCCACGTCGAGAAGCTCGTCCCCGGCTGGGTCAAGGAGGCCAACAACCGCCCGCAGGTCGTCCCCGGGCCGTACGTCGTCGCCGAGGCGGTGCCGGGCGAGAAGGTCGTCCTGACGCGCATCAAGGACTGGTGGGGCCGCGACAAGGGCTACTTCCGCGGCCTGTACAACGCCGACAGGATCGTGCTCAAGGTCGTGCCGATCGCGAACGTGTTCGACTACTTCACAAAGCGCGAGATCGACTTCATGACCGTGATCTCGGCCAAGATGTGGGCGACCGAGATGGGCTTCGACGCCGTCGCGAAGGGCTGGGTGCACCGCACGCAGGAATACCTGGAGACGCCGGAGGGCATCTCCGGCCTGCACATGAACCTCGCGGCGCCGCTCTTCGCGAGCAAGGACGTCCGCAAGGCCATGCAGCACCTCTTTCCCTTCGAGCTTCTCAATTCGCGCCTGATGTACGGCTCCTACGTGCGCAAGGCGTCGGCCTTCGAAGGCACCGAGTACGCGAACCGCAGCCTCACGCCCTACGAATTCAGCCCGGCGAAGGCGCAGGAGCACATGGCGAGGGCGGGTTTCGCCGCGCGCGGCCCGGACGGCATCCTCGCCGATGCCGGCGGCCGGCGCGCGAGCTTCACCCTGACCTACGGCAACAAGCTCATGGAGCCGCACCTGACCATCATCCAGCAGATCTACGCGAAGGGCGGGGTCGAGATCACGCTCAATCTCCTGGAGCCCGCCACGGCGTTCAACCGCGGCAAGGAGCGGAAGTACGAGATGATCCTCGCGAGCCGCAGCACGAACCTCGACCCCTCGCCCTACCAGTACTTTCACAGCGATTTCGCGAAGGAGACCGGCA
>JBFZCA010000263.1:0-3513 GCA_041308205.1 Planctomycetota bacterium
CGGAAATGGTGGGGGCGGGAGCGGCGGGCGCGGCGCCAGCGGACGGGGCGATGCCCGTGCGCGGCCTGCACATGGCGGCGCCGGGCAAGAAGGACGTGCCCGCGCTCGCGGCGTTCATTCGCGGCGCGCTGGCCGGCGAGGGCGTCAACACGCTGATTCTCGAGTTCGGCTACGGCTTCGATTTCAGGTCGCGGCCGGAGTTCTCGGACGCCTCGGCGCCCGGCAAGGACGACGTGGCGAAGATCGTCGAGGCGTGCCGGGAGAAGGGCATCACCCTGATCCCGCAGATCAATTGCCTGGGGCATCAGTCCTGGGCCGCGCGCACGGGTCCGTTCTTGCAGAAGCACCCCGAGTTTGACGAGACGCCCGGGAAGTACCCCAACAACGAGGGCATCTACTGCCGGAGCTACTGCCCGCTCCATCCCGGGGTCCACGAGGTGCTCTTCGATCTCATCGATGAGCTCGTAGCCGCGTGCGAGGCCGAGGCCTTCCACGCCGGCATGGACGAGGTGTTCATTCTCGCCGATCCCGACTGCCCGCAGTGCAAGGGCAAGGATCCGGCGGAGCTCTTCGCGGGCGAGGTCCGGGCGCTGCACGCGCACCTGAAGGCGAAGGGCCGCCGACTGTGGATGTGGGGCGATCGCCTCCTGGACGGCAAGGCGACCGGCATCGGCAAGTGGGAGGCGAGCACGAACGGTACGGCGCCGGCCGTCGACAAGGTCCCGAAGGACATCGTGATCTGCGACTGGCACTACGAGAAGGCCTGGGACACGCCGCGGTTCTTCGTCGAGAAGGGATTCCAGGTCGTAGCCTGCCCGTGGCGCAAGAGCGACGTCGCGAAGGGATTGCTCGACCGCATTCGGGCGATTCGCACCGGCCCGGACCGCGCCGCGGCCGATCGCGCGCTCGGCGTCGTTCAGACGACATGGTGCGGATTCGCGCCGTTCGCCAAGGCCTACGAGCCCTTGAAGTCGGGCGCCGCGCCCGCCAAGGGCGCGCCGGGTGAGGCGGCCCGCTGCTTTCGCGATCTGTTCGCGGCCGTGAGGGAGATCGAGAACACCGGGGGCAAGTAGGGGGAAAGGCGCGAGCGTGCGCGCGGCTCGCTCACGCGTAGTCGCGATACACCGGCTCGTACATCGCGGCGCGTATGTGGGCCGGCAGGTCCTCGGGCAACGGCCTTGTCGCGAGTCCTTCCGAGCGCGCGACCTCGGCCACGGACACGGCGATCGCGAGCGATATCTCGCGGATCCGCGTGATGTCGGGATACACGCATCCGCGGGCGATCTCCTCGGCGGTGACGGCCGCGGCGAGTGTCTCGGCCGCCGCCGAAAACATCGCGTCCGTCACATGCCGCGCGCCGGACACGGTGACGCCGAGGCCGACGCCCGGGAAGATGTAGGCGTTGTTGCCTTGCGAGGGGACGTACATCCGGCCCTGGAACGGATAGGGCGGAAAGGGGCTCCCGCTTGCGAACACGGCCGCGCCCCCGGTCCAGGTATAGGCCTCCGCCGCGGTGCACTCGGCGTTTGAGGTGGGGTTGGAGAGCGCGAAGACGATGGGGCGGGCGTTCAGGCGCGCCATTGCCTCGAGCACTTCCTTGGTGAAGGTGCCCGGCTTTCCGGCCGCGCCGATGATGGCGGTCGGCTTGAGCGCCTCGACCGCGGCGAGGAGGTCGGGGAGAAAGGCGTGGTCGTGGGCGTAGGCGAGCTTGTGCTCCTTGAGATCGGTGCGGCTCCGGACGACGAGGCCCTTGGAGTCCACGAACCAGCAGCGTTCGCGCGCCTCGCGCTCGCCGAGCCCCGCGCCGACGAGCGCCGAGACGATGAGGTCCGCGATGCCGATGCCGGCCTCGCCCGCGCCGAGGAAGAGCAGCTTCTGGCCGGCGAACGTCCCGCCCGTCGGCCGCATCGCCGCGTACAGGCCGGCGAGGACCGCGGCGGCCGTGCCCTGGATGTCGTCGTTGAAGGCGCACGCACGGTCCCGGTACTTCGCCAGGAGTCGGAAGGCGTTGGCGTTGGCGAAGTCCTCGAACTGGATCATGACGTGGGGATAGTGCTCGCCGGCCGCCGCGATGAACTCCTCGATGAGCGCATCGTAGGCCTCGCCGCGGAGGCGGCGCTGCGGCAATCCCATGTACAAGGGATCGTGGAGGAGCCCCGCGTTGTCCGTGCCCGCGTCGATCGTGACGGGAAGGCTCTGCTCCGGGTGTATGCCGGCGCACGCGGTGTAGAGCGCGAGCTTCCCGACGGGAATGCCCATCCCGTTGGCACCGAGATCCCCGAGCCCGAGGATGCGCTCGCCGTCGGTGACGACGATGATGCGCACGTCGTCGAACGGCCAGTTGCGGAAAACCCGGGCGATGCGGCCGCGATCGCGCGCCGACACGAAGATGCCGCGGGGCCGGCGGAAGATGTGCGCGTACTGCTGGCAGGCGAGGCCCACGGTCGGCGTGTAGATGATGGGGAGGAGTTCCCGCACGTGGTCCAGGACCACCCGGTAGAAGAGCGTGCGGTTTCGATCCTGGAGCGCGATCATGTAGACGTAGCGCTCGAGGTCAGAGGCCTTGCCGCGCAGGTTCTCAAGGACCCGCGCGACCTGCTCCTCCATGGTGTTGACGCGGGCGGGGAGGAGCCCGCGCAGGCCGAGGATGTCGCGCTCCTGCTCGCTGAACGCCGTGTCCTTGTTGAGGAACGGGTTGTTGAGGAGCGCGACGCCGGTCGGGAAGTCCTTCGCCGAGCGGTGCGGGGCGGAGCCTGGTTCCATGCGAGCCTCCTGCGGCGAGTGTCGTCGGCCGTCCACGCCCGCCCTCGTGTGTGCGAAGATGGCCGGCGGCCGGCCAACAGCGCGGACTGCCGGCGGCATTGTAATCGGGCCGACGGGCAGGGTCAAAGACGAGTCTCGTCCGAGGTTCGACGCAGGCATTGCGGTGCGGTGTCCGCGCAGGACATCCGGATCCGGACGGCTCGTCCGCGCAGGGCGAATCGAGTGGCATTCCCGTCGCCTTGCGCGGCGTGTCTGTGCGCCGGCGCGTTTCTTGCATGCGGGCCGTACATGCCGAAAGGAACATGTCCACCGCATGAGCATCACGGCGCGGACCGTGCCTGGGGCAACGTGCTCACGCACCGAGCCGCTACGAGAAGCACTTCGCGAAGTTCGTGCGCGCGGGCCAGGTGGCCGACATGACCGTCGCGGTGGCGACCGTGAAGGATCCCGAGGCGTACCTCAGGCGCCGCTTCAAGACCAGAGGGACGTACCGCCAGCGGAGCCGCCGGACTCCTGCTTCGTCCGCCCGGTGACGGTCCACCGCACGCTGGGCCTTCGTCGCTGCCGATTGCGGCGATTGTGCTGCGCCCTGTGTCGCAGGTTGATCGAGGGGCGTGCGCGGCAAGTACATATTCGGTGAACCCGTGGCCCTGCAGGCGCCGGCCGTAGCCGGCGTTTCCCCCCTTCCCCTGAAGGGGGGACGGAAGGGGGGTTGTCTCAGACAGCAGGGACGCCGAGCGATTGCCGCCG
>JBFZCA010000264.1:0-7797 GCA_041308205.1 Planctomycetota bacterium
GGCGTTGCGGCGGCATTGCCCTTCGCCGCGCGGGTGCGCGGCGCCGAGGTCCGGCCGAGCGAGCGCATCACGATCGGCTGCATCGGCACGGGCGGGCACGGCCGCGACTGGAATCTGCGCGGCCTGCTCGGGCAGCCGGACGCGCAGGTCCTCGCCGTGTGCGACGTCGACAGGAACAACATGTCCGCGGCGAAGGCAATGGTCGACGGGAAGTACGGCACGAAGGACTGCGCGCCGTACGGGGACTTCCGCGACATCCTGGGCCGCAAGGACATCGATGCCGTGATGATCTCGACGCCGGACCACTGGCACGTCCTGATGAGCGTCATGGCGGCGAGGGCCGGCAAGGACGTCCAGTGCGAGAAGCCCACGCTCACCATCGACGAGGGCAAGATTCTCGTCAGGACCGTGCGAGAGCACAAGAGAGTCTTTCAGACGAGCACCGAGGACCGATCGATCCCCGTGTATCACCGCATGGCCGAGCTGGTGCGCAACGGCCGCATCGGCGCCCTCAAGACCATCCGCGTCACGCTGCCGTACCAGCCCGGGACCCCCGGCGACCCGACGCCGCAGCCCGTGCCGCCCGAGCTCGACTGGGACATGTGGCTCGGGCCGGCCCCGAAGGCGCCCTACACGAGGGACCGCGTCCACTTCAACTTCCGGTGGATCCGGGACTATTCGGGCGGCATCATCTGCGACTGGGGCACGCATCTCTTCGACACGGCCCAGTGGGCCAACGACACCGAGCTGGGCGGGCCGGTCGCGATCGAGGGCAAGGGCACCTTCTGGGAGGGCGGCCTCTACGACACGCCCAAGGAATATCACGTCGAGTACGCCTACGCCAACGGCGTCAGGATGATCATCGATCACGGCGGAACCGGCATCCGGTGCGAGGGCGCCGAGGGCTGGATCGAGGTCCCCTCGTGGCGCGCGGAGCTGAAGGCGAGCGACCCGAAGATCCTGAGCTCGGAGATCGGGCCCGACGGCGTGCGCCTCTTCACCTGTCCGGCGGGCGAGCACCGCAACTTCCTCGACTGCGTGAAGAGCCGCAAGGATCCGTACTTCCCCGTCGACAAGGGCCATCGCGTCGCGACGGTCTGCCACCTCGGCAATCTGGCGCTGCTCCTCAAGCGGAAGCTCTCGTGGGATCCGGAGAAGGAGGTCTTCATCGGCGACGAGGAGGCGAACCGCCTGCTCTCGCGCCCGATGCGCGCGCCGTGGACGCTGGCCTGACGCCGCTTCTTGGTGGCATCGTCCTTCCGTCCTCCCCGGACGCGGCGGGGAGTCCCCCCTCAGTGCAGCGCCGCGTCGGCCAGCGCCGCGAGCAGCGCGCCCGCGAGCGGCCCCGCCACCGGCACCCAGGCGTAGCCCCAGTCGCTGTCGCGCTTGCCGGGGATGGGAAGGAGGGCGTGCGCGATGCGCGGCCCGAGGTCGCGCGCGGGATTGATCGCATACCCCGTCGTGCCGCCGAGCGAGAGGCCGATGCCGAAGACAAGCAGCGCGACCGGAACGAGGCCCAGCGTGCCCAGGCCGATGGGCGCCTCGGCTCCGCCCGCGGACGACGGGAGCGTGACGGTCGCATTGGTCATGAGGAAGATCGGCAGGATCAGGAGGAACGTGCCCGCGACCTCGCAGAAGAAGGCCTGCGGCACGTTCCGGATCGCGGGCGCGGTGCAGAAGCACGCGAGCTTGCCGTCGGCGTTCTCCGACGCCTTGAAGTGCTCCCGGTAGAAGAGGAAGACGAGCGCTCCGCCCGCAATGCCGCCCAGCATCTGCGCCAGGATGTACCAGGCGACCTCGCCCGCCGCCAGCTTCCCCGCGACCGCCATGGCGACGGTCACGGCGGGATTGAGGTGCGCGCCGCTCGCGGGCGCGGCGCAGAACGCGCCGACGAACACGCCGATGCTCCAGCCGGCCGTGATGACGATCCAGCCGCCGCCGGCGCCTTTCGTGCGCGCCAGGACGACGTTCGCCACGACGCCGTTGCCGAAGATGACCAGTATGGCGGTGCCGATGAATTCGGCCAGGTAGGGGTTCACGGCGCCTCTCCCGGAGCGGATGGCTCTTCCCCGGCATGCTCCTCCCAATCGCGCGCGCGGCGCAGCGCTTCGGCCCAGCGGCCCCGGCGGTGCGCGGCGGCGGCGGCGTCCATGCGCGGCTCGAAGATGCGATCCGCCTGCCAGGCGCGATGCACCTCGTCGCGGTCCTTCCAGAAGCCGGCGGCCAGGCCGGCGAGATACGCCGCGCCCAGGGCGGTCGTCTCGATGACCTTCGGCCGCACGACCGGCACCTGCAGGATGTCCGCCTGGAACTGCATGAGGAGGTTGTCGGCGCACGCGCCGCCGTCCACCCGCAGCTCGTGCATCGCGATATCCGAGTCCTGCCGCATCACGGCGAGCACATCGGCCACCTGAAAGGCGATGCCCTCGAGCGCCGCGCGGGCGATGTGGCCGGCGGTCGTGCCGCGGGTGATGCCGGTGATGGTGCCGCGGGCGTACTGGTCCCAGTGCGGCGCGCCCAGCCCGGCGAACGCCGGCACGAGGTACACGCCGCCGCAATCCGGCACGCTCGCGGCCAGCGCCTCGATCTCGTTCGATGACTTGATCAGGCCGAGCCCGTCGCGCAGCCACTGCACGACGGCGCCGCCGATGAACACGCTGCCCTCGAGCGCGAAGTCCGTCTGCCCGCCCGCCCGCCACGCGACCGTGGTTATCAAACGGTGCGTGGACCGCGCGGGCTGCGGGCCGATGTGCATCAGCATGAAGCAGCCGGTGCCGTACGTGTTCTTGGCCAGGCCGCGCGTGAAGCAGTTCTGCCCGAAGAGCGCGGCCTGCTGGTCGCCCGCGATGCCCGCGATGGCGATCGGCGCATCGAAGATGCCGGCGGCCGTCTCGCCGTAGATCTCGCTCGATGCGCGGATCTCGGGCAGCACCTCGCGCGGGATGCCGAGCATCGCGAGCATGTCGTCATCCCATGCGCCCGTGTGGAGATTGAAGAGCATCGTGCGCGAGGCGTTGCTGGGATCGGTCGCGTGGAGCGCGCCGCCCGTGAGGTTCCAGAGCAGCCAGGAGTCGATGGTTCCGAAGGCGAGCTCGCCGCGCCGCGCGCGGTCGCGCGCGCCGGGCACGTGGTCGAGGATCCAGCGCAGCTTGCTGCCCGAGAAATAGGCGTCGATGACCAGCCCCGTCTTCCGCTGGACCGCATCGGCGTGTCCCGCGCGCCCGAGCGCATCGCAGAACTTCGCCGTGCGCCGGTCCTGCCAGACGATGGCGTTGTACACGGGCTCGCCGGTCGCGCGGTCCCAGACGACCGTCGTTTCGCGCTGGTTCGTGATGCCGATGGCGGCGATGTCCGCGGCCGCGAGCCCGGCCTCGGCCAGCGCCCGGCGGGCGGTGGCGAGCTGCGCGGCCCAGATCTCCCGCGGATCGTGCTCGACCCAGCCGGCCCGCGGAAAGATCTGCGTGAATTCCTTCTGCGCCGATGCGCGGATGGCCCCGGCGTGATCGAACACGATGGCGCGCGAGCTCGTCGTGCCCTGATCGAGAGCGAGGATGGCGGTTCTCATGGCCGTTCGTTCCGGATGCGGGCGCGCGCGAGGGGCGCGCGGGGACGCGCGCGCATGCTCGATCGCCGGTGCATCGCGTCTCATGGTATCCGAGGGTGCGGACGGGATCAACGGGGCGCGGCGGCGCTGGGCGCCGCCCCGCGGTCCTTGACGCTGTCACGCCCCCCAGCTATGATCGACGCGTTTCTGTGACGAGACGCCGCGCGGCGCCCGCCGCGCGGCACCCATGGAACTCCAATCTGCGAGGGCATGCCCTGACCGACGCACGCGACAACCCCGCGCCTCCCGACGCGCACGGCGGCGCCACGGACGAGGCCGCGGTCAACGAACTGAAGGAAGGCTACCAGCGCATCAGGCAGGAGCTGGCCAAGGCGATCGTGGGGCAGGAGCAGGCGCTCGAGCAGCTCCTCGTGTGCCTGTTCGCGCGCGGCCACTGCCTGCTCGTGGGCGTCCCGGGCCTGGCCAAGACGCTGATGATCAGCTCGCTCGCGCGCTGCCTCTCGCTCTCGTTCTCGCGCATCCAGTTCACCCCCGATCTCATGCCGGCCGACATCACCGGCACCGAGGTCATTCAGGAGGACCGCGCGACCGGGCTGCGCGCGTTCCAGTTCCTGCGGGGGCCGGTCTTCGCGCACGTGATCCTCGCCGACGAGATCAACCGCACCCCGCCGAAGACGCAGGCCGCGCTGCTCGAGGCCATGCAGGAGCGCCAGGTGACGGCGGGCGGGAAGCGCCACCCGCTGGAGGAGCCGTTCTTCGTCCTCGCGACGCAGAATCCGATCGAGCAGGAAGGCACGTATCCGCTCCCGGAGGCGCAGCTCGACCGGTTCATGTTCATGGTGCGCATCGACTATCCGGCATCGGACGAGGAGCTCCAGATCATGAAGCTCACGACGGCGGGCGCGCAGCCCGACCTCGCGCGCGTCATGGGCGGCGAGGAAATTCTGGGCCTGCAGCGCCTGGTCAGGCGCGTGCCGATCACCGATGACCTGATCCGGTACGCCATCCGCCTCGCGCGCGCCACGCGCGTCGGCAAGGACGAGGCGCCGGACTACATTCGCAAGTATCTTCAGTGGGGCGCGGGCCCGCGCGCCTGCCAGTTTCTCATCCTCGGCGCGAAGGCCCGCGCCGTGCTGCAGGGGCGGCGCCACGTCGCGCCCGAGGACCTTCAGGCCATGGCCCTGCCGGTGCTCCGCCATCGCATTCTCACCAACTTCACGGCCGAGGCCGAGGGCGTCACGCCGGATGACCTGATCGCGAAGCTCCTGGCGGATGTGCCGGTGTACGACCGGAGCCCCGCGAAAGGATGAGAGACTGGCGCCGGTACCTCGACCCGCGGGCGCTGTCGCGCATCGGGCGCCTCGAGCTGAAGGCGCGCCTGATCGTCGAGGGGTACATCTCCGGCCTGCACCGCAGCCCGTACCACGGTTTCAGCGTGGAGTTCGCGCAGCACCGGGAGTACGCGCCCGGCGATGACATCAGGCACGTCGACTGGAAGGTCTACGGCCGGTCGGACCGCTTCTACGTCAAGGAATACGAG
Organism: Planctomycetota bacterium; assembly: GCA_041308205.1. GTDB lineage: Bacteria > Planctomycetota > UBA8108 > UBA8890 > UBA8898 > UBA8898. Next base: position 5,106 of record JBFZCA010000264.1, read on the forward strand.
GAGGAGACGAACATGCGCGTGTACCTCCTCCTCGACGTGAGCGAGTCGATGAGCTACGGCCCGCCCGGCGGCATCACGAAGGTGACCTACGGCAGGTACGTGGCCGCCGCGCTCGCGTTCCTCGCGCTCAGGCAGCAGGACGCGGTGGGGCTGACGCTCTTCGACGACCAGGTCAGGGCAATGATCCCGCCCGGCGGGACGCGCGGGCAGCTCCAGACCGTCGTGAGCGCGCTCGAGGACGTGACGCCGGCGCGCACGACTGCCCTCGGGGATATGCTCGCGCAGGCCGCGGCGGACATCCGCCGCAAGAGCCTCGTTGTCATCATCTCGGATGTATTCGACGACCTCGACGCCGTGCAGACCGGCCTCAGGCGCCTGCGCCACCGCGGGAACGAGGTGATTCTCATGCACGTCCTGGCCGAGGACGAGCTCACCTTCCCCTTCACGCGCATGACGCGCTTCGAGGGCCTGGAGCGGACGGGCGAGGCGCTGGTCGAGCCGTCCGGCCTCAGGAAGGCGTACCTGGCCGAGATCGAGGACTTCACGGCGCAAGTCAGGAAGCGCTGCCGGCAGGATCGGACGGACTACGTCCTCCTCAGCACGGCGCAGACGTTCGATGTGCCGCTCGCGACCTTTCTCGCGGCGCGCGCGCGGAGCAGGGCGCGATGATGCTGGCCTTGACGTTCCTCTCGCCCGGCAGCCTGCTCCTCCTCGGCGCCGCCGCCGTACCCATCATCATCCATTTTCTTGCGCGGCGGCAGTGGCGCGTCGTCAGGTGGGCGGCGATGGAGTTCCTGCTCAGGGCCATGCGGCGGCAGCGCCGGCGCCTCCGGTTCGAGAACCTGCTCCTCCTGGCCCTGCGCGTCGGGGCGCTCGTCTGCCTGGCGCTCGCGGCGGGCCGCCCCGTCGGCGAGCAGGATCTTCTGCCCGTCGCGAGCTCGCAGCGGCAGGGCGTCATCGTGGCGCTCGACGCCAGCTACAGCATGCTGTACCAGGAAGCCGGGCGGAGCCTGCTCGACCGCGGCCGCGAGCTGGCGAAGGATCTCCTGACCAAGCTCGGTCCGGGCGACCGGCTGATCATCCTGCGCGCGGGAGAGTTCACGGACCCGATCTTCGATGACCGCGTCACGGACGACGCGCGGCTGCGGGCGCGCGAGATCATCGACATGCTGGCCCCGGCCCACGCCGCCGTGGACGTGTACGCGCTCCTGCGCGAGATCGCGCGCAGCGCGGCGGATATCGCCGAGGAGGGGCTCCCGGCCCGCGCGCTCGTGTTCACGGACGTGCAGGCCAAGGACTGGCTGCGGCCGGGCCGCAAGTCCGACCCCAAGATCGGCGAGAGCCTCCAGGCGCTCGCGCGCGGCGGCACGACGCTCGAGGTTCTCGACCTCGGGAGCCTGCATCGCATGAACCTGGAGGTGAGCGACCTGCGGCTCGACCGCACGCTGGTGGCCGCCGACGTGCCGGTCATCGTGCAGGGCGCCGTGCGCAGCTACTCGGCCGAGGATGCGTCGAGCATCGCCGTCGACCTCATCGCCGACGGCCGCCAGGTCCAGGGCCGCACGCTCGCGAGCGTGCCCGCGGGCGAGACGCGCGCCGTGGCCTTCCGCCACACGTTTCGCGATGCGGGAGTCCATTCGCTGACGCTCGCCCTGACGACCGACGCGCTCGCGACCGACAACACCCGGCATCTGGCCGTGAACGTGCGCAAGGTGGTCAACGTGCTCCTGGTGGACGGCACCGAGGCGGTCGAGGACCGCGAGCGCGCGACGTTCTACCTGGAGGCGGCGCTCGCGCCCCTGGGCGACAGCCTCGGCGAGGCGCTGAGCCCGTTCCGCGTCGAGACCGTGCCGCTCTCGCGCCTCACCGCCGGCGCGCTCGATGACAAGGACGCGGCCGTCATCGCGGACGCGGACCGCCTCGGCATGGCAGGGCCGCTCAAGGAGCTGCTCGCGCGCGGCGGCGCGGCGCTCGTGTTCCTCGGGCCGAACGTCGATGCGGAGGCCTACAACCGCGATCTTCTGGCCGCCGATGATGGCGGCGCGACGCTGCGGCTGCTCGGGCCGGCCGGCGATCCCAACCTGCGCCTGGGAGTCAAGCTCAGGCCCAAGGCGCTCGATCACCCGTTCGTCCAGTTCTTCGTCGACCGCGATGACGTGCGCCTCGACGGCGCCGATGTGTGGCGCTACCTGCGCGCCGAGGCCGGCGAGGGCGCACGCGTGCTCGCGGCCTACAGCAACCCGGACGCGAGCCCCGCCATCATCGAGCTGCCGCGGCCGCAGGGCAGCTTCGTCGTGGTGACGACGAGCGCCGACACCGCATGGACGAACCTCCCAAAGTGGCCCGATTTCGTGCCGCTCGTCCACGAGCTTCTGGCGTACATGACCGCGCCGGGCGGCGCGGAGCGCAACGTGCTCGTGGGCTGGCCGTTCGCGCGCGCGTACCCCGCCGCGGCCTACGCGGGCGAGGTGCGCATCCGCGCGCCGCAGGGCGGGATCACGAGCACCTCGCTCCGCAACGCGGGCGAGGGCGCGCAGGGCGATTTCCGCCTGACGTACGACAAGACCGACGAGGCCGGCCTGTACGAGATCACGCTCCTCAGGCAGAGCACGCTCGACCCGCTGCTGCGCGAGCGGTACCCCGAGAAGGACCTCTTCGCCGTGAATCTCGCGGGCGGCGAGGGCGACCTCGC
>JBFZCA010000265.1:0-3019 GCA_041308205.1 Planctomycetota bacterium
CCGGCCGCGAGCGCCGCCGCCTTGCCCTGCCGGCAGGGCAGCGTCACGGCGCGAACGCGCCCGTCCTCGGCCGCGAGCGCCGCAAGCAGCGCCGGGGTCCCGTCGGTGCTCCCGTCATCGACGAAGACGATCTCCCACGCACGGGCGCAGCTCGGGAGCACGGCGATGAGCTCTTGCGCCAGTGCGCGCAGCGACGGCGCCTCGTTGTGCGCCGGGATCACCACGCCGATATCCGCGTCCGCCATGCACGGCTCCCAGGGTTCCGATGCCGCGCGCCCGCGGGGCTCTCCCGCCGCCCCGCGTCGCCGCGCGCCTCAATACCACCATCTTCGGAAGCAAAAAGGAAGCTCCTCGCGTCGTATCCCCGCCGGGGGTTTGACATTTCCCGCCTTCCGAAGGTAAGATAAGGCCCGCCATTACAGAGGTCTCAGGACCCAGGCTGCAACAGGAGGATGACATGGCCAGACCAGTCACGTTGTTTACCGGACAGTGGGCCGACCTGCCCCTCGAGAAGCTCTGCGAGAAAGCCAGCGCATGGGGGTTCGACGGCCTGGAGCTTGCGTGCTGGGGCGATCACTTCGAGGTCGACAAGGCGCTTGCCGAGCCCGACTACTGCGACAGGAAGCGGGCCCTGCTCGAGAAGTACCGCCTGCGGGTCTTCTCCGTGTCCAACCATCTCGCCGGCCAGCTCGTGTGCGATGTGCTGGACAAGCGCCACGAGATGTTCGCGCCCCCGCAGACGCACGGCAAGCCGGAGGCCATGCGCGCGTGGGCCATCGAGAACATGAAGAATGCCGCCCGGGCCGCGCAGAAGCTCGGCGTGTCGGTGGTGAACGGGTTCACGGGGTCATCGATCTGGGGGTACATCTACTCGTTTCCGCCGGTGTCCGCCGACATGATCAAGGCCGGGTTCGATGACTTCGCCGAGAAGTGGAACCCGATCCTGGACGTCTTCGGCGAGTGCGGCGTCAAGTTCGCGCTCGAGGTCCACCCCACCGAGATCGCGTTCGACACGATCACGGCCGCGCGGGCGCTCGACGCCGTCGGCCGCCGGCCCGAGTTCGGCTTCAACTTCGATCCCAGCCACCTCCAGTGGCAGGGCTGCGACACCGCCGCGTTCATCCGCGAGTTTCCGGACCGCATCTTCCACGTGCACATGAAGGATGCGGCCGTCAGGATGAACGGCAAGGGCGGCATCCTCGGCTCGCACCTCGATTTCGGCACGCCCGGCCGTGCCTGGGAATTCCGCAGCCTCGGGCACGGCGACGTGGACTTCGAGGAAATCGTCCGCGCGCTCAACGAGATCGGCTACCAGGGCCCGCTCTCGGTCGAGTGGGAAGACAGCGGCATGGATCGCGAGCACGGCGCCGCCGAGTCGGCCGAGTTCGTGAAGAATGTGGATTTCAAGCCCTCGGAGAGGGCGTTCGACTCGGCGTTCGACAGGGACAAGAGATGAGTGAGGTGCGCAATGAGTAACGGACAGCTCCCGGACTACATCGCGAAGGCGTCGCCGAACCCGCTGACGAACCGCACGGCGTGGTTCAAGAGCACGGCGCCGACCTACGCCGGCATCATGCTGTGGTTCGTGTTCTGGCAGGATGTGCCGTCGGGCGGGTCGGCCTTCCCCGGCGGCACGCTGGCCGGCGGGCTCGGCACGGCCATGCTCGGGCTGGTCGTCGCCGCGCTCGTCTGCCATTTCCTCTTCTATCTCGTTCCGGCCCTCTTCGGCATGAAGACGGGGCTGCCGCTCTACATCATCGGCACGTCGACCTACGGCGCCAAGGGCGGCTTCATCATGCCCGGATTCTTGATGGGCGTCCTGCAGTTCGGCTGGCTCGGCGTCAACACGTACTTCTCGTCGCTCGCGGTCAACGCGCTCTTCGGCGGGAACCCCGCCGTCGCCAAGATCATCATGGTCGTATGGGCGATCGTCGCGGCGTTCGTGGGCCTGAAAGGCATCCAGTACGTGGCCAAGGTCGCCTCGTTCCTGCCGGCGATTCCGCTCGTCATCCTGATCATCATGTTCTTCACGACCGCGGGCGGCCTGGGCGACTTCGATGCCGCGACGCTGGTCGATGCCGGCACGGCGGCCAATGTCCAGGCCAACGCGGCGGCAGAGCTGAAGGCCAAGACCGAGAACCTTCCCGCGCCCGCGGCGCTGCCCACGACCCCGCTGACGGCATTCGCGGTCTTCGCGCTGATGCTGACGTACATCGTGGGCTTCTTCGCGACGGCCGGCGCCGCCGGCGCCGACTTCGGCATGAACAATCCCGATGCCAAGCACGTGCGCATGGGCGGACTGGTCGGCATAGCGGGCGCCACGATCGTCGCGGGCGGGCTCTCGCTCCTCGTCGCGGCCGGCGCCTTCGGCTTGACCGGCAAGCCCGGCCTCCAGACCGCGTCGACCGGCTTCATGGCCGCGATCACATCCGACGGCGCGGCCAAGTGGATGGCCATCCTGCTCGCCGTCGCGGCCTTCCCGCCCGCGTGCTTCTCGTCCTTCATCGCCGCCAACAGCTTCAAGACGACGCTGCCCAACGTCAACCCCTTCGTGTCGGTGGGCATCGGCACGGCCGTGAGCATCGTGCTCGCCGTGACCGGCTGGGCCGGCGACGTCATCATCGTCTTCAAGGTCATCGGCGCCTCGTTCGGGCCGATCTGCGGCGCGATGATGGTCGATTACCTCCTGTCCGGGAAGCAGTGGTCCGGCCCGCGCGCCGGGTTCAACCCGGCCGGCTGGATCTCGTGGGCGGGCGGCTTCGCGCTGGGCCTGCTCGACATCTTCGGCGTCATCACCGTCCCCGCGGCGCCCGTCGTCGCCTTCTTGGTCGGCGCGGTGCTGTACTTCGTGCTCGCGAAGGCCGGGCTCCAGACGCGTACCATCCCGATGCCCGCGCCCGCACCGAAGGCCTGAGTCTCACAGTAATCGCGGAACGTGTCGAGGGCCGCCTCCCCGGAGGCGGCCCTCGGCGTTGTCGCGCCCCTCCCGCCGGCCCCTCGCTCCTTTACTCTTCCGCCC
>JBFZCA010000266.1:0-6434 GCA_041308205.1 Planctomycetota bacterium
TCCCGAACTGGCCCGAGACGTAGGTCGCCGCCTCGGTGTCGAGCCCCAGGAGGCCCGTGCGGTTCGTGACCACCGTGTAGCCGGCCGACTGGGCGTTCGCCGCCGAGAGGCCGTTGGCTCCGCCGCCGAGGAGCACGTTCGGCCTCGTCTGGCCGAGGTAGTCGCCCGCGATCTGGGTCGTGTTGCTCCTGTCGGGCTCGTGCGCCCCGAACGCGGCCGGCGTCGCGTGCGTCATGTACGTCGTCGTGACCAGGCCGGTCATCTTCCCCCGGTCGCGGAAGTACTCGAGGAGCGTGTGAAGCTCGCTCCCGTCGCCGCCGTAGGCCATGCTGATGACGCCGTTGTTGACCTTGACGCCCGTCGCGATCGCCGTCGCCGCCGCGGCGGAGTCCGTCACGGCGCTGTTGGCCGAATACGTCGTCACGATGCCCTTGTACGGCAGGCCCTCGAAGTCGAGGGAACCGGCGATGCCGGTCGCGTACATACCGGCGGCCTTGACCTGCTCGGGCCCCATGCCGTCGCCGATCAACAAGATGATGTTCTTGGGCGCGGCCGAGGCCACCAGCACGAAGGCATCGAGGCCGGTCCTCTCGCACGGCCCGCTCGCGCACGGGAGATCATCCGGCGTCGCGTCATCGCCGCATGCAGGATGAGGGGGCGGCATGCCGGGCCCGCTCGAGAAGAGGCACCGGAGCAGATACACCGCGTCAGTGACATCAAGCACTCCGTCGTCATTGCAGTCGGCTGCGTCGTGACAGGCGATGTCGTGACCGCCGGCGAGGAGATCCTGCAGAATGTGCACCGGATCGGCCACGTTGATGCGCGCATCGCCGTTTGCATCGCCGCGCACAAACGGCCCCGCCTGGGCCGCTCCCGCAAGGACCCATGCCGCTGCCGCACCGACGAGGACGAGTCTCCCAAACGGGAAACGGGGACCGATCTGTTCGAGGTTCATCACGCCCTCCTTGCGCAGATCGCCTGACGCGTAGTCCGCTCCTTTATGCGTCAAACGGCGCCGTCAACTGCAACTGTTCGTGTCCTTTCGGTAAGGGTGCGCAGCCCGGAGAATTCTCAGTAATCTTGGGCGCCGGCGGGCGGAACGCGGCGGCGATCCGCGGCGGTCGATGGGCGCGGCGCCGGTCGTTATCAGGTCGACGGCCATCCCGGCAGGTCAGGGGTTCCGATACCTCGGACCTATGTTACACGGGATGTACCCGGCCCCATTATCCGGTCGACGTGCGAGACACCATCCCGGCCCCCGCCGACTCCGCAGCCGACCCGACTTCACCCTTGACTCAGCGAATCTCCCCAACCATAATGCCATCGTCGTTCATGTAGGACGGTCAGCCGATCAGCCGGGGGTCCTTGCATGTCTGTCCGGACAAATGTCCTTGGACAACACACATACCGGGAGAAATGGAAGGTATGATGAGTTTGCGAGTTTGCTGGGCGAACGGTCTGCGCGGATGCGTTTTTGCCGGGAGTGGCCATCAATCTCCAGGAGCGCTGCGTGGAAAACCGACCATGAGCACCACTGCCTTCAAGACAATCCTTCGGTGAATGGGAATTGGTAAATAATGAATGGCGAACTTCTCTTGCTTGACGGCGCAACCGGCACGGAATTGAACCGGCGCGGGGTGGATACCGGCTTGCCAATGTGGTCGGCGAATGCGCTCACCACGGATGCCGGGTTGAATGTGTTGCGCCAGGTTCATCTGGACTATTTGAACGCGGGCGCGGACATCCTCACCGCCAACACCTTTCGCACCCATCGCCGCGCGCTGGCTGGCAAAGGGCACGCCGCGCGCGAATTGACGAGGCGCGCGGTGGCGACCGCCCAAGAGGCTGTCGCTGAATTTGGTCAACCTGGGCAAGTGGCCGGCTCGGTGGCCCCACTGGAGGATTGTTATCGCCCCGACCTGGTGCCGCCCGATGACGAATGCCGCGCCGAGCACTCCGAGCGCATCCATCATCTCGTGGAAGCGGGCGTTGACCTGCTGTTGATCGAGACGATGAATTCAATTCGGGAAGCCGTCATTGCGGCCCAACTGGCGACGATCACCGGCCGGCCCACTTGGGTCAGCTTTGTGTGCGACCGCGAAGGCCGAATCCTGTCTGGCGAGTCGGTGGCGGTTGCCGCCGGAGTTTTGTTGCCGTTGGGGGTGAAGGCCCTGGGCGTGAACTGCGGCCAGGCTCACACTCTGGCCAAACCACTGGCCGAGTTGCGGGCGATCTGCGGCCCCGATTTTCCGCTCATTGCATATGGTAACATTGGCTATGCCGACGCGGCGCAAGGCTGGATCAACACGGACGCCGTGGACCCGGATAGTTACGTGCAATATGCTCAAACTTGGCCGGCGCAAATTGTGGGCGGCTGTTGTGGCACCACGCCGGAGCATATTCGCAAGCTAAGAGTGGGAAGAAACGATACGACATGAATCAGAACCACAAGGCGCGAAGAGCTTTTGCTCGGTTCACCATCGCCCTCACCCTTGGCGGCATCGGCCGCAGCAACAAAGCCCGCGGAGAAACAAGCGCTGGCGAAACTGGCACAATCAACGGAAGCCATGACTGTGAAGCGCAAGACAATCAAGCGGCTCGGCTGCCTGCTATCCCCTACTATACCTGGCAGAACCAGAGCTAGGGCGCGATGACTGTTTGGACCCAGGAAACAACCCACCCTTGAACGTGAAGCAAGGAACCCCATGAGAGGCATCGCGCGGAGTGTGAGATTCGTGATCTCCTTCGGAATGGGGCGGTGCGGAGACTCAGGCGCGCGGCCAGTGAAGGAAGATCAAAACGGGAACCGATTTTTACCATGAAACGACGCGCTTTCATTACGACTGCGGGTCTAACTACTCTCAGCGCCTGTTTGCGCGAGCCAATTGGCCAAGTCCTTCCCGCCCGCGCTGCGGAATCCCGTCTTCCGGCCTGCGGACCGCTCTCGGGTCGGCGTATTCTCACCTTCAACTCGGTCATTCGAGTGAACCAGATCGAGGTCACCCGCACCCGCAACGAAGGTTTTGATGAGTATGACCGCCACACGCCGGAGAACATCCAGGCGCTGCGGGCGGCGTTTGCGGCGGGCTGGCCGGGGGCGCCGATGACTTGGGCGTTGAGCTGGCGGGCCTTGGAAGACTCGCGGCCCAACTACCAGGCCGCCCGCCGGCTGGTGCGCGAGTTCCACGATCAGTATGGCGACGACGTGACGTTCATCCCCGGCGCCTATTTCGCCAACATGTACAATTCGCGCGAACAAGTGAACCGCGACATCCACGAGGCGCTGGCCAAGGTGAGCGAGCTCATGGGCGGCGGTTTTCGCCCGAAGAGTTTGCTGGCCGGTTTCCTCTCGGCGGCCAACCAGAAACACCTGGCCGAGCAGGAGAATATTCACGTCTGCCAAGGCAATATCTGGAGCCAGTTCGGCATTGATAACGGCGACGGCGACGGCTCCGTCAGTTATCCCTATTACCCGTCCACGGAACACTTCTGCAAACCCGCCCAAGGCCGGAAGGATTTCATCGATTGCGTGAATTTGGACGGCTGGACCGTGGACTTCATCTCCGCGCGTCGGCTCGGCCTGGGCAAGTACAAGGTGGGCGAGAAAGAGCAGGGCTACAACAGCCGGTTCGGTGTCGGGCCCATTGAGACCATCGGTTGGTACGGGCCGAATAAAGGTTTGCAGCAGATGCTGGCCTGCACGGCGGCGCACTTCGACGCCGGCTACAAGCTCAACCAGTGGGCGTGGGTGACCAATTGCTGGGAAGTCTCACTCGTGCCGCAGGTCGAGAACCTGCCGGTGCTCACCCGCTGGCTCGAGGGCATTCGCAGCCGCTGGCCCAATGCGGAATGCCTCACCCAGGGCGATTTCGGGAACCTGTGGCGCCAGCACCATCCCGACAACGCCCATCTGGACTACCGCTTCGTGCAGCGGGGCACCGGCTTGGGATGTAGTGATGGCAACCTCGAAATCCGCTGGTTCATGAATCGCCAGTTCCGTCTGGCGCTGCTGCGTGATTGGGAGAAGTCATCGCCGGAAACCGTGATCGACTTCACCCGCTATGATCGGCCCGCCCACGAACCGCAGGACCTGGGCCGCAACTGGAGCCTGCTGGGGCGCATCAATCAAAAGCAAACCCGTCCGCAAGACCAACCTGGCCCCCTGGCGGCCTTGCCGGAAGACGACCGTGCCCTGATACGGTCGGTAATTCCTGATCTGGGCGCTCGAACGAATCGACACCCACGCACCTGATATGATCCTCAGACACACGACCATGAACGCAAAAGAATCAGTTCTATGCCTGATCGCCTGCCTGCTGGGCTCGCACGCTGAAGCCCAGGATGCCCCGGCCGAAAAAGCTGCCAGGCGGCCGAGCACTGAAGACCGCTTTGAGGTCCGCAATCGGGAAGGGTGGACGCTGTACATCAATTGCGACGTGCCCAAGCAATACCCCGAACAGACGGCCAAAACGTTGGAGCATTTGGGGTGGGAACTCTACCAGATCAAGCTGGCCACCCCGGCCTTGGCGGTGCGCAACATGCAGGAGAATAACGCCATCTGGATCGAGTACCAGGAGAAGGTGGACCTCTCGTATCACCCTGAACGGTCTTGGCTAATCGACCGCGGCTACACGATTCCAAGGGACCCACAATCGTTCATGTCGCTCAGCGTCGAGACGCACGTGGAGGACTCCTATCGCCACCCCTTTGTCGTATTTCACGAATTGGCGCACGGGTATGACTATCACTTCATCGGCAAGGGCCGTGACTACGGCAACAAGGAAAGCCAGGCCAACTACGATCGCATGATGAAAGAGGGGAAGTACGAGAAGGTCAAGATATGGGACGGAAATACCGGTTCCCATTACGCCCGCGCCAATCGCATGGAATACTGGGCCGAAAGCACGGAAGCCTATTTCGCCGTGAACGACATCTATCCGTTCGTCCGGGCGGAGCTGCGAGAACATGATCCGCAGATGGTCCAGTTCGTGGAACGCTATTGGGGCGTGGACCCTGAGCAGACGGTGAAGCTGGAGAAGGACCTTGCGGCCTACCAGCAGCAGGTGCGGCAGGCTACTGACCGCCCGGAGCGAGCCGGCGAATCCTCGACCGCGGCGGAATACACCCACACCGCCCGATACGACAAGCGCGACATCAACGGTTGGTGCGTCTACGTCAGCCCGCAGTTGGTGGATCAGCCGGGGCTCTGTGCAAACATGCTGACGCTGCTGAGCTACAAGCTGCACATGATCGATCACTTCATCGCTGAGCCAGGCCGCAAGCAGTTGCACGAGGTGCCGATCTGGCTGGAGATCGGCCAGGTGGGGCCGTACATTCGGTATTGCAGCAGCAGTGGGCAGTTGACCGGCGAGAGAGTGAATCCTGACAAGTTTGGGGCCGTGGAGATTCGCGACCCGCAGAGTATGTTGAAATGGGCGTTGCTCCAGCAGTCCGATGTGCTTCACGAGTTGGCGTTGGCCTATTACGACCGCCACGCCGCGAAGAAGGATTCCGAGCTAGGCACAAAGATCCAAGCCGCCTACGAACAGGCCAAAGAAGACGGCCACTACAAATCGGTGCTGCGATTCGACGGCCAGCGCGTGCCGCATCCCGCCTTGGTCAGCGAGAGGCATTACTTTGCCGAGTTGATGGAGAGTTATTTCCTGGTTAACGATCACTACCCGTTTATCAGATGTGAATTGAAGGACCAGGACTCGGCCGGGTATGCGTTAATTGCCGGCTTGTGGGAAGGTAACCCGCGTCGGTAAGCGAGCCGGATCATGAAAGCGCGCACCCAGACCACCGTATCGGCGTCGAGCCAACGAAGACCGGCCGAAACCGGCCCCAATGAGAGGTTCCTTTCTATGAAGCATCATCCGCCAAGCGATCATCGCCGAGCATCTTGCTGCATTTCAGTCGCCTTGCTGGTGTGTTTGGTCCTGCAATGGGGTCTCTTGCCTTGCTCCGCCGAGACACTGAAAGAAACGGCCAGGGCCGATGATCGGCTTTCGCCCGCCGCCTTCGCCGATCCGCCGATCCAGAACCGGCCGGGCTGTTTCTGGGCTTGGCTCAATGGTTCAATTACCACGGAACAAATCACCCGCGACCTTGAGGCGATGACACAAGGGGGCATGCGGGGCGGCGAGATTTGGGACGTGGCCGCGCACGCCGACCCGGACCACCGGGTGCCGGCCGGACCTCCGTTCCTCGGGCCGGAATCCACGCGGTTGATTGTCCATGCGATCCGCGAGGCCGACCGGCTCGGGCTGGAACTCGGCTTGGTTGCGTCGAGCGGTTGGAATGCGGGCGGGAACTGGATCAAGCCGGAGCACGCCGGCAAGGGACTCTATCATTCAACCACCACGGTGAAGGGACCCGCGGGTTTTCACGACGCGCTGCCATTGCCCGAACTGCCGAAGAATTGTCCGCGTGAT
>JBFZCA010000267.1:0-5286 GCA_041308205.1 Planctomycetota bacterium
AGCGGCAGTTCCGCGCGCTCGGCGCCAAGTGGCAGGACGGCGTCGCGGCGTTCGCCGAGGCGCTGCCGCGCGTTCCCGAGTCCATGCGCCGCGCGGCCGAGCGCGATCTCGGGGTCGCCGACGCGATCGGCATTCACGTCGAGAGCGTCGCCAACCAGGCGGCGTTCGTGCGCGCGCGGGATTCCGCGGCGGCCGCGAAGGACGAGGAGGAGCGCCGCGCCTCCGCCGATACCATGCGTAAGCTCTGTGATCGCGAGATCGAGCTTGCGCGCCGGCTGTACGTGCGCGCGTCGCGCGACTCGCGCATCGGCTTCGAGGCCGCCAACGAGTACTTCTACCTTCCCGAGGACCTGCTCGAGAAGATCCTCAACGCCGAGGAGATCAAGGCGGCGCTGAGCGCGCCGCCGTAGCGGGCGCCGCGCCCGCGGGGAGAACGCCATGGCGACGAAGCGCACTGCGGCCGGCCGCCTGAGGTCCGTCCGGACGTTCTTCTACACGCGCTGGTGCACGCTGTGCGCCGGCGCGGCCTGCGCGGGCGCCGTCGCGTTCGTGCCGCAGATCTCCCACACGTTCTCGCTGCCGGCGCCCGACTTCTCCGGCTGGTCCGACGCGTGGGAAATCCTCTCCGCGGTGTTCCTCTGGTGCGTCGTCATCGCGCTTCCGCTCGCGTACGCGTGGGCTCTCGCCCGCGGGATCTTCCGGAGCGATGCCGGCGCCGCGCCCGCGAGCCGCGGCGCGGAGAGCCCGCGAGTTCTCGAACGGCTGCGGGCCTTGCCCGAGCTTCCCGCGCGAGTCGGGGGACGGCTCTCGGCGGCGGGGGCGAGGATCGCCGGCGGCGCCTGCGCGCTCGCCGGCCTGGCGCTGCTCTTGCGGTTCCTGCCCATCGATGCGCTCTTCGACACCGCCTCGGGGCTCTCGCCGAGCCGGAACGCCGGCTGCGGCCTCGTCGTACTCGGCGCGTGGCTCCTCGGGCGCGGCGTCATCAACGACCATGCGTGGCGCGTCGCCGGACGCGCGATGTTCTTCTTGTTTGCGTTCGGGCTGTTCGGCGAGATTCTGTGGGTGCTCGCGCAGCTCGATGCGCCCGCTATCGGCTCGCTTCGCGCCTGCACGATCTGGGCCATCTATCAGATGGTATTCATCGCCCTCGTCTTCGCCCTGTGGATCGACGGGTGGCAAATCCGCTCGCGCTTCCCGGTGCGCGTCGCGGCGGTGTTCGCCGTCGCGTGCCTCGTCTTCGCGTTCGGACCGAAGCGCATCGGCAGGCAGGAGGCCGCGGCGGCGCCGGCCGACTGGGTCGGGCGCCTGTCGCAGCGGCTCGATGCGATTCCGAAGGATGGGCCCTTCGTCCTTGTCGCCGCGAGCGGCGGCGGCTCGCGCGCGGCGCTCTTCACGGCGCTCGTCTACGAGGCGCTGGCGGCGAGCGCGATCGAGGTTCCCGGCGTGCAGAAGAAGTACAACGTCGCCGACCACATCGCACTCGTGAGCAGCGTGTCGGGCGGCTCGCTCGCCACGGCGTACTACGCGCACAGGGTGGCGCGCCGGGGCGCGGCGCCGAGCGAGGGAATTCCCTGGGCCCAGGACCTCGCCCGGCTGCGAAGCTCGATGCGGGGCCACCTCGCCGCCCTCATCGCGAAGGAAGCCGAGCGCCTGGCTCCCGCCTTCGGCGACGACCCCGAGAAGGACGTCGCGCGCGCGGCGCTCGATGAGTGCCGGACGTCGCCGGCCGCGCCGCCGAGCGCGCCGTGGCTGCTCGCCAGCGAGTTCGCGGACGACATGTGCACTGACTTCATGGCGCCGCTCCTTCGCGCGATGCTCGTTCCGGGAAGCGCCCGCGGCGTCGCCGTCGAGCGCTTCTGGAAGCGCAGGTTCGAGTGGCCGGACGCGCCCTATCGGACGCCGCACGCGCCGCTCGTCCTCTACAACGCCTGCGAGGTCGACACCGGCCTGCAGGTCGTCATCGGCGACCCGCCGCTTCCGCCCGGCTTCTTCGCGCGAGCGAACGCGCTCGAGACGGCGACGCCGACCGCGGCGGCGCTCGCCGACTACAACCCGCGCCTGGCCCTGACGCGCAGCGAGGCCGTGCGCGCCTCCGCGAACTTCCCCTGGGGCTTCGAGGTCGCGACGATCGGCAGGGTCAAGTCCGACGGCGCGGCCGCGCGCCCGAATTCCGGCGAGCCCGTTCACCTCATCGACGGCGGTGTTCTCGACAACACGGGCGTCGCGACGCTGCGCCACGTCCTGGAGTCGCTCGAAGAGCGGGCCGACCCTGCCGGCGGGCACAAGGATGCGGCCGCCGCCCGATCCGTGCTCGCGAAGCTCCGCGAGCGCGGCGTCATCCTGCTCCAGATCGACTCGGGCGCGAAGCGCACGCGGCCCGGGTGGCTCATGCGCCGGCTGAGCGGTGCGCTGGAGCCCGTTCAGGCGCTCGGCAACGCCGCGTACGTCAACGCCGACTTCGCGACCTGGCAGCACATCCAGGTGATGAAGGACGTGCTCGCGCAGCAGGTCCGCGGCGTCCCCGTGCCGCGCCTCCACCCGCTCCGCATCCAGTGCAACCACGAGGAGAACGTCATGACGGCCTGGGCGCTCGGCCCGAACGACAAGGCCAGGGTGATGGTGCGCTTCCTCACCGAGATCGCCATCGCGCGCGAAACCCTCGCGGGCGCCGTCGAGAACGCGCTCGAGCTCGAGGCCGAGAATCTCGCCCGGAGCGACGCGCGCACGATCTCCGACAAGATCACCCGGGTGACGGCGCTCCAGCAGGAGATCGGCCGGGCGAGCGAGATCCGCCGCCTGCGCGACCGCGGCGCGCAGGTCCCCAAGCAGCTTCTCGATCGGCCTTTCACGCAGATCGGGCCGCGCGCGAAAGGCTTCGATCCGCGGCAGCTCCGCGTGGCGGAGTGACGCCTCGGCCGGCGGCTCTTGACCCCGTCCCTTCCCTCGACCATACTCGCAGCGTTGTTCACACGGGAATCAGACGCACGGCGAAGCGTCTCGGGAGATCCGGCGCTCATGATCGTGAAGATTCCTGAGCCTTTCGCGTCCGCCCTGCGCGTGGGAAGGCCTTCCGAGGTCTGCGATGCGGCGGCCGACACGCCGGAGGCCCTCTTCGGGCGGGCCCTGGCTCGCGGCCAGGTGGGCAGGAGCCGCGAGGCCCGCGCCGACCTCGAGGTCGCCGAGCCTCGCCTCGGAGACGTGTGCCGTCTGGAGATCATCCTCATCGAGCTTCGAGAGGGGAAGGCGCTCGAGGACCTCAAGAAGGAGTGCGTGCGGATCATCGCGAAGGTTGCGCCCGACAGCACGCTGTTCGCGAAAGCGTGCCACGTGCTCGGCCTGGTGGAGGGGAAGCTGCGCAACGTGGGCGAAGCGGCCGAATGGCTGACCAGGTCGATGGAGGTTTACCGCCGGCACGGGGACCGCGCCGAGCTCGCGCAGGTCCAGGACACCCTGGGTTCCCTCCACGCCTCGATGGGGAGGCTGGATCTCGCGCTCGCCGCTCACGCAGCGTCGCTGGTCGAGAAGACATCGGAGGGAGATCGGTTCGGCATGGCCATCACGCTGGGCAACGTGGGCCGGATCCACCTCCGGCTCGGGCGCTATCACGATGCGCTTCATTGCTTCGATCTGAACCGGCGCATCGCCGGAGAGCTCGGCGATGTGCGGGGGCTCGCCCGCATGTCGTGCGACTTCGGGCGCGCGTACATGGGCGCGGGCGACATGGAGAAGGCGGAGGCGGCTCTGCGGGAAAGCCTCGCCGCCGCGACGCGGGAGGGTTACGCCGACCTGGAGTTCTACGCCCGCAAGGATCTGACGCGGCTCCACATCCGGCGGGGAGACATCGAGTCGGCCGAGCGGGAGCTCGCGCTGGCCGAGCAGGCGGCGTCGCGCGTCAGCCAGCCGTACCTCGATCTGCTGCTCCGCGCCGTCCGCGGCGAGCTCCTGCTTGCGCGCGGCGATGAGGGGGCCGTGGATTCTCTCGAGGACGTGGCTCGGCGGTACGCGGAGCTGAACCTGCCGGACGAGGAGATTCCCCTTCGCATCGCGCTTGCGCGGGCGTATGCGCGCTCGAAGCTCAAGCACATGGCGGGCGCGTGTCTTGCAATCGCCTGCGAGCGCGCGCGCCGGGAAGGGTACGAGCGCTACCTCCGGCAGGTGCGGGAGGCCATGGCCGAGATCGGCACCGTCGAGGGCGTGCGCCTTGAGCACGACCGTCTCCCGGCGCCCGGGGCTGCCGCCGCGCCCGACCCCGCCATGGGGTACACGGCGCTTTCCTACGTGTGCAAGGGAGCGTTCGGATCGGTCTGGCGCGCCTACGACTCGCAGCGCGACGAGATCGTCGCCATCAAGCGCATCGAGCTCGGGCGGGTCTACGATGCCGGCCGCCGCCGCGATCTGCTGGCGTCGGCCCGGCTGGAGCTCGAGGCGGCGGCGCGCCTCCGCCACCCCGGCATCGCCCGGGTCTTCGCCCTCGGGGAGGACACGCAAGGGGGCATCTACCTGGTCGAGGAGTACATTCGCGGCAAGACCCTCCGTCAGATCATGGATGCCGGGAAACCCGAGCTGAAGATGGCGGTTTCCAAGACACGGCTCATCTGCGAGGCTCTCGATGCCCTGCACCGCGAGAACATCGTGCACCGCGACATCAAGCCGGCCAACATCATCCTTCGGGATCCCGAGGGCACTCCCGTCATCGTCGATCTGGGCATCGCGCACCTGGGCGGGTCCGGCGAGGGCTTGGATGCCTCGGCCATCGTGGGCACGCCGGCGTACATGGCGCCCGAGCAGTACGAGGGCGGCGCGGCCGACCCGAAGATGGACATGTATTCGGTCGGGGTCATCCTGTGCGAGTGGCTGACGGGATCGCGGCCGATCGACCTCTCCGGGCGCGATCCCGCTCCTCGCCCCATCGCGCCCGCGGCGCTGCAATCGAAGCTGGAGGAGTCGCCCCCCGGGTTCGAAGCCCTGGCGCGGCTCTGCGCCGAGCTTCTCGATCCGGAGCCCCAGCGGAGGCCGAGCGCCCGCGCGGCGGTGGATGTTCTCGCGAAGCTCGAGGGGGAGTCCGCGCCCGATTTCGGTCACTCTACGACGTCATGGGCGATGCCCTGTTTGGCGGAAGGCCTCCGGGGCGTTCTCATGCAGGACGAGACGAATCTCCTGTAGGCGCGACAAGGCGCTCGGCCGCGGCGCGCCCTTGGCCGGCGGCCCCTTCTCTCGTAGCATCGTCGATGCACGCCATGAGAACCGGACGCATCGTCGCTCTTTTCGCAGCCTTGCTCTCGGCGG
>JBFZCA010000268.1:0-7237 GCA_041308205.1 Planctomycetota bacterium
CCTTCCGTCCCCCCTTCAGGAGACTGACGCGTACCCACAAGTCCGCTGACCGTGCGCCCCCTTCTCCCGAAGGGGGCCGGGGGTTGCAGGAGGTGGCGAAGCACCCAGCGTGTCAGGTTCATGCGCGAGCCGTCTTCTCGGTCGTGCGTCCGGAGGGAACTCAGTGACTGTCCCCGATGGGACGTTCCCGTCGGGGGTGGATCTGTCCCAAGTCCGGAGCCTTGCGTTTCCGCATTCCCCGCCCGTAGAATCGGCCCGCATATGGACAAGGAGCGGTCCGAGCTTTTCCTCGGCCCCGAGCTTCCGTACGCAACCGGCGACTGCGCGCCGGTCGGCGGGACGATCAAGGGCTCGAGCGAGGACTTCGTGGTGGAGGAGGTTCCGCTGTTCCCGCCGAGCGGGGAGGGCGAGCACCTCTACCTCTCGATCACGAAGCGCGGCATGGCGACGCTCGAGGCGATCGAGCGGCTTGCGCGCGCCTTCGGGGCGCCTCCCGCCGCGTTCGGGTATGCCGGGCTCAAGGACAAGCGGGCCGTCGCCACGCAGGTCCTGTCCGTGCACTACAAGGGAGAACCGCCGGCCGCGGCGCGGGAGATTCCCGGCCTGACGATCAACTGGACGGCGCGGCACCGGCACAAGCTCAGGGCCGCGCAGCTTCGGGGCAACAAGTTCACGGTGGTGCTGCGCGCGTTGTCCGTGCGCGACCGCGCGCTCCTGGCGGACGTTTTCGCGCGCCTGGACAGGGCGGGCTTCCCGAATTACGTGGGCCCGCAGCGGTTCGGGAACCGGTTCGACGGCCACATCAAGGGCCGCGCGCTCCTCATGCGGACGACCCGGGAGCGTTTCCCGCGCGCCACGCGGCGGCTGCTCATCTCCGCGTACCAATCGCACCTCTTCAACCTGGCCCTCGCGCGGCGGATCGGCGAAGGCGGCTTCGGGATCCTGTGGGACGGCGACATCGCCATGAAGCACGACAACGGCGCCAGCTTCCTCGTCGAAAGCGCGGCCGCCGAGCAGGAACGAATGGAGCGCTTCGCGATAAGCCCGACCGGGCCCATCTTCGGCCTGAAGATGCTCGCGGCGCAGGGCAGGGAGGGCGCGCTCGAGGGCGCGATCCTCGCCGCCGAGGCTCTCGCCCCGGACGCGTTCAAGGGCGTCTTCCCCGGCCTCTCGCTCGACGGCGCGCGGCGGTCCTTCCGGTCTCGGGCCGAGAACCTGGCATGGGAGCTTGCGGGCGACGCGCTGCGCCTCGAGTTCTTTCTCCCCAAGGGCGTCTATGCGACGACGTTCCTGCGGGAGGTGGTGAAGCCGGAGCGCGAAACGGGGGAGCGCGGGGCCGAAGAGCGCGTTGCCGGGCAGTGACGGGGCCGGGGCGCGATTAATCTATCTACATCCGAATGGACGATGCTTGACGCCGCGCCTTCAAGGCCTCAATTTCTAAGGAAGCTCAGGAGTGGTTCCGCTGTTCGTCCGGCGTCGCGCAAGCTCGGGTGTAGGACAAGGCCTGTGTATACGAACGACCTAGTGGCGTGCATCAGGGAACTCCGGGATGTCAAGATGCGGCTCACCTCCTGTTCGCTTTCGCAGCACTACCGCGCGTGGTACCGGGGCAGGAATGCCGAGAGCACGGTGATTCGAAGGGGCGCGATCGACGAGTTGCAGGAGCTTCTGGCGCTTGACCGGTGGCTTGTGTCTCTCGCGGAACCGTCGTCTCCGTGCGCGTGCGCGCCGGCGCGCCGGGTCGAGGACACGACGGAGATCGGCGAGCGCTGCCGCGTGCTGCGACTCGTGCGCCGGGGCATCAAGGCCTGCAACGGCGACAGGCGGCGCAGCGGCCTGAAGATCTTTCTCTCGCAGCTCGGGGCCGTCGAGGCCGGTCGCGTGCATGCGGTCTGCGAGCGCGATCCGTCCTGCCCCGCGTGCAGGGCGGGACGGGTGTAAGAGGGGAACAACGACACCGGCCGAGACGCTGCGCGTCCCGGCCGGCGCCGCGGCCCGCGGGGGCCGCTACCCGGCGTCGCTCAGGGCCGCCACTCCCGGCAGCACCTTGCCCTCCAGAAACTCGAGCGACGCGCCGCCGCCCGTCGAAACGTGGCTCACCTTGTCGGCGAGCCCCGCCTCCTCGATGGCGGACGCGGAATCGCCGCCGCCCACGATCGTCATGGCTCCCTTGGCCGTCGCCGCGGCGAGCGCCTTGGCGACCGCCAGGGTGCCCGCGGCGAAGGGCTTCAGCTCGAAGACGCCCATCGGACCGTTCCACACGACGGTCTTGGCCTGCTCCACGACCTTGGCGTACAGCGCCCTCGTCTCCGGGCCGATGTCCAGCCCCTGCTTGTCGGCCGGAATCCTGTCGCGCGGAACGACCGACGCGACCGCGGTCTCGGCGCACTCCGCCGCGACGACCGTGTCGAGCGGGAGGTAGAACTTCAGCTTCGGGTGCTTTGCGACGTCCGCGAGCACCTGCGCGGCGACATCGATCTTGTCGGCCTCGAGCAGGCTCGTGCCGATCTCCAGTCCCATGGCCTTGTAGAACGTGTACGCCATGCCGCCGCCGATGATGAGCGCGTCGACCTTGGGCAGCAGGCTCTTCAGCACATCGATCTTGCCGGAGATCTTGGCGCCGCCGATGATCGCGACGAACGGCCGCTTGGGCTCGGCGAGCGCCGTGCCGAGCATGCGGAGCTCGCGTTCGACGAGGAATCCCGCGGCGGCCTTGCCGGGGAAATGCGCGGCGACCGCGGCGGTCGATGCGTGCGCGCGGTGCACCGCGCCGAACGCGTCCTGGACGAAGACCTCGCCGTACGCGGCCAGCGCGGCCGCGAAGGCGGGATCGTTCTTCTCCTCCTCGGCGTGGTACCTGAGGTTCTCCAGGACGACGCACGTCGTCGCGCTCGCCTGCGCGACGGCCTTCTCGGCCTCGGGGCCGATGCAATCGGTCCCGAAGACGACCTTCCGGCCCAGAAGCTCGCCGAGGCGCGCCGCCGCGCCCGCCAGCGATGTCGCGGGCTTGCGCTCGCCCTTGGGCCGCCCCATGTGCGAGATCAGGACGGGCTTGCCGCCCTCGGCCTGGATGAACTTGATCGTCGGCAGCGTCTCGCGGATGCGGCGGTCGTCGGTGATCGCGCCCGTCGCCTTGTCCACCGGCACGTTGTAGTCGACGCGCACGAGGACTTTCTTGCCCTCGAGAGCGCCCTTGAGGTCCTTGAGGGTCAGCTTCGCCATGGCGTTACCCCGCCATCTTCTTCAGGAGGTCGATGCAGCGGGAGGAGTAACCCCACTCGTTGTCGTACCACCCGAGCACCTTGACCATGTTGCCCTCGACGGACATGGTCGACTGCGCATCGAAGATGCACGAGGCCGGGTTGCCGATGATGTCGGTCGACACGATCGGGTCGTCGCAGTACTCGAGGATGCCCTTGAGGGCGCCTGCGGCCGCGTTCTTCATGGCCTTGTTGACCGTCTCGACCGTGGCCGGCTTCTCCAGCACCACGGAAAGATCGGTGACCGAGCCGACCGGCGTCGGGACGCGCAGCGACAGGCCGTCGAGCTTGCCCTTGAGCGCCGGGAGGACCTTGCCGACCGCGCGGGCCGCGCCCGTCGTCGTCGGGATGATCGCGATGGCGCCCGCGCGCGCACGGCGCAGGTCCTTGTGGATCGCATCGAGGATCCTCTGGTCGTTCGTGTAGGCGTGGCACGTCGTCATGAGGCCGTGCTTGATGCCGAACGTCTCGTGCAGGACCTTGGCCATCGGCGCCAGGCAGTTGGTCGTGCAGGAGGCGTTGGAGATGAGCGTGTCCGTCTTCGCGAGCGTGTCGTCGTTGACGCCCATGACGATGATCTTGATCTCGCCGCCCTTGTCCTTCGGGGGCACGGTGAGCAGCACCTTCTTGGCGCCCGCGGCGATGTGCTTCTTGCAGTCCTCGGCGGAGGCGAACACGCCGGTCGACTCCACGACGATCTCGGCGCCCTGCTGCTTCCACGGGAGCTGCGAGGGGTCCTTGATCGCGGTCACGGGGATTGTCTTCCCGTCGACGACGATGGCGCCCTCGGCGGCCTCGACCTTGCCGGCGAACCTGCCCTGGGTCGAGTCGTAGCGCAGGAAGTGCGCGACGCTCTTGGCGTCCATGAGGTCGTTGATGCCGACGATCTCGAACTTCCCGGTCGCCCACGCGGCGCGGAAGACGAGCTTGCCGATCCGTCCGAATCCGTTGATGCCGATCTTGATCGCCATGCTCTGCTCCTTGCGAAAAAAGCTTTTGTGCTCCGCGCTCGAGCGCGTGTCCTTTCATGGCCCGGCGCACGCCGCCGGCGCGGATGCCCCGACCGCCGCGGCCATGCGCATGCGGGCATTGAACGCATTCGCCGCATGGCCTGCGCACAAGAGGGGCCTATTATAGGTGCTCCGGGTGCGGGAGGCAAGGTCGCCGGGCGCCGCCGCCGCGGGCGAGAAGGTTTTCAGGATGCGCTCCTTGATCCCCGCGCCGCGATCGCCTATCATGCGCCGCGTCGCGCGGGGCGGTTGCGGTCCCGCGCCGCAGAGAACAGGTGGCGAGAATGTCCGACGAAAGCGTGTACTGCGGCAGATTCGTGGGCGTGTGCCGGACGAACGCCGGCGCCTACGGCGTGTTCTACCGGGTGTCGTCCAGGTCCTTTCCGAACCGCACCGCGGTCGCGGCCGCCGGCGGCGCGCTGATCGTGCCGCGCGACCCGCGCGAGGCCGAGGCCAACCCCTACATCGCCTACCGCTGCCTGCGCCACGGCAAGGGCGCGGCGGTGGCGAGCAACGGCAGCCACACGGATGCGCTCTTCGAGCGCATCGCGGCGGGAATGCCGCCGCGCGATGCCTTCGCGCTGGTTCTCCTCGCGTTCGACTACGAGCACGACCGGCTCGACACGCCGCGCATCGCGTCCTGCATCGCGGGCGGCGCGGCGTACCTGGGCATCGTGCGGCGCACGGGGCTGCAGGTCGAGGAGCTCGAGCTCGCGCCGGGCGCGGCGCGGTTCGTGGCGACCTACGAGCTCGACCGCATCGACGACCCCCGGGCGCGCGGGACGATCGCCGCCGAGGATGCGGCCGCCATCGCGCGGAGCCTTCTGGACGCGCTCCCGTTCCGCGCGCTCTCCAAGCCCGTGTGCGGCGCCTGCGCGCTCGCGCGCGGCGGCGAGTTCGACGTCGCGGTCATCGACGCCGCCGTGCCGGGGCGATGAACATTCTCGTCGCGGTCAGGCCGTTCGCGATCGCGCTCGGCCTGGCGATCGTCATCAATGCCGGGGCGAGCGCCGCGGCGCCCGGTCTCGGCGCCGCGCGCCTGCTGGTCAACCTGCCCGTCCCCGAGCCGTATCTCTCGTACGCGCTGCTGCCGCTGGCGTGCTGCCTGCTGTTTCCCGCGGGCCTGCGCATCGGGCGGGCGGCGGAGTTCCTGGTGCTGCTGGGATTCACGAGCGCGGTCGCGGCCGACATCATCCGGTACTACGTGCTGGTCGCGGAGGGGCGGATCGGAACGTTGCTGCCCCTGCCGTTCAGCGCGGCGGTGCTCGCGATCATGCTTGCCCAGGCCGCGGGGCTGCTCCTGGCGTGCCGGGTCCGGGCGATGCGGGTGCGCCTCCTCGCGTGCCTCACGGGCGCGGCGTACCTGTGCCTGATGGTGGGGTACGTGGTCGCGTTCGGGTGCACGGATTACCGGTACGCGGGCGGCGCGGACGCCGCCATCGTGCTCGGCGCCCGCGTGAATGCCGATCGGACGGTGAGCGGCGCGCTGGCGCAGCGGCTTCAGACCGCGATCGATCTGTACCGGGAGGGGCGCGTTGGGCGTCTGATAATGACGGGGGGGACCGGCGAGAGCGGCGTCAACGAGGCCGACGTCATGGCGGAGTTCGCCCGCGCCCGCGGCGTGCCCGCGCGGGCGCTTCTCATAGATCGCGATGGGGTCACGACTTATCGGTCGGCGCTCAACTGCGCGGGGCTGTGCCGCCGACATGGAGTGACGACGGCGATGGTCGTGAGCCAGTACTACCACCTGGCGCGGACGAAGCTGCTCTTCGAGCGGCAGGGGCTGCAGGTCAGGACCGTACCCGCGCGTGGAGGCGGAGGAATATCCGCCGATGTCGCGGGGGTGCTTCGCGAGGCGGCCGCGTTGCCGTATTATTACCTGTGTGGGACATGAGCCCGGTGCGCATGCACACGGGGCGCGTATCGGCGAGCTGACGAGGAGGCACGGGCGGTGATGGCTCTAGGAGCATTCGTGCTGTCGGTCGGGCTGGGAGCGGCCGGCGGCGAGATATTCGAGATCGAGGCTCCGCGCGTCTCCTACTTCTCGGGCTGGACGCTCTACGAGATCGATGGCAGCGATCCGGAGGGCACATGGCGCTCGCGCTTGAAGTTCCCCGTGAACAACATGACGGTCGGCGGCGGGCTGGGGCTCCTCTTCGGCGATGAGGGCGAGCTCAGGCTCCGCGGCTGGGCGACCTGCGATGACGGCGCGGGCACCATGCGGGATGACGACTGGCTGGACGGCGACCGCGACATCTGGTCGCGCTCCGACGCCGAGCTCGATGCCTGGGGGTTGAGCGGCGAGGCCACGTGGTGGCCGACGCGCGGGTCGGCCGGCCGGCTCGGCCTGCGCCTGCGCATGGACTACGACCGCCTGGACTACGACGTGTACAACGTCAGGCAGTGGTCGATCTACCCCGAGAGCAGCGCGTCGGTCGAGGGGCTCGTGCTCACGTACCGCCAGGAGTGCGTCTCGATGCTCCCCGGCCTTGCAGGCGTGTACAAGCCCGCCGACTGGCTCGAGCTCGGAGGCTTCCTTGCGGTGAGCCCGTTCACCTATGTCTGGGACAAGGATGACCACGTGCTGCGCGACAAGATATCGAAGATGCACAGCATGGGTTTCGCGCTCCTGGGCGAAGCGCGCGCGGATGTCGTCCTCGCCGACCGCGTGCGCCTCGGCTTGTGGAGCGAGATCCTGTACTACCGCTCGTGGTGGGCGAGCCAGGACCAGCACTTCTATGCCGGCACGGATGCCGGTTTGGAATTCAACGACATCGATGGCGAGATCGAGCGCCAGACGTACATGATCGGCGCGCGGTTCGCGATCGATTTCTGAGCGCGGGCGGCGTCCGGCGCCGCGCGGGGCCGGCTCAGCAGATCCGCGGCAGGGGGTCGCCCGTCAGGACGTCGAGAATGCGCTCGCCGCCCGTGCGGCGCCCGGCCGCAACGAGCGGGCTCCCCTCGACG
>JBFZCA010000269.1:0-3359 GCA_041308205.1 Planctomycetota bacterium
ACCTTGTAGAAGAGCATGAGCGGGCCCTTCGAGGGCTGGAAGAGCACCGGGTTCCAGCACGGGTGCCGCGCTGCGCCCGGCTCGACGCCGTTCGCGGCCTCGACCGGCGGCGTCCACGCCTCCCCTTCCTTCCGCGCGACCCAGATGCCGACGTCCGCATCGCCCTCGCCCGTGCCGCCGAACCACGCGGCGACGAGCGCTCCGCCGACCTCGGCGATGGTCGACGCGTGGCACTCGGGGAACGGCGCCTTCTCGTAGATGAACTCATCGAGCACGATGCCGGCGCGCATGCCCGCGTCATCCGCGCCGAGCGCCGCCGCACACACGCACGCCGCCGCCGCCAGTCGCCGCATTCCGCACCTCCCGCGCTCAGCGCGCGCCGAAGCACCGCACGTGTCCATCCTTGCACGCGACGAGCACGTCGCCGCGCCGGTCGAGCGCGATGCCCCACGCCACGGGCGGCGAGGGAAGCGCGCAGCGCCAGAGCTCGGCGCCGTCCGCGATTGAGAGCGCGAAGACATGCGATGCCGTCGCCACGGCCACCGCGTTCCTCCCCACCGCGATGCCGGCGCCGCCCTCGCAGCGCGTCGCCCACACCGGCACCTGCCCGGCCTCGAACTTGCCCCACGACGGAATGATGTGATTGCCGGGATACTCCCGCTCGCGCACGCATCTGGTCAGGACATCCTTCGCGATCGGGCGGTAGCACCTGACTTCCAGGCCGTTGAGCCACACGATGTCGCGATCGCCCGCGGACACGTGGTGCACCTTCTCGAAGCACGTCGCATCGACGACGAGGTGCTCCGGGCTGCCGTAGAAGAGCTGCCCGCCCGGCACGACCTTGTCGCCGATCAGGTACAGCTCCCAGCCGCGCAGGCAGATCGACTCGCAGATGTTGAGCATGTCGCCGCTGTTGAGGCACCTCCCGTCCGCGATGTCGTACACGCCCGGCGACACCGCGTTGCCGCCCGCCAGGTACAGGCGGCCGCCGTGCAGGAGAAGCTGGCCCTGGACGCCGACGCCGGAGCGCGCCTCGGCGTTCAGATGCCCCGAGGAGTTGTTCTGCCACTTGATCGCGCCCGTGCGCGCGTCGAGCGCGTAGACGTGCGTGCCGTCGTAGTTGGCGAGCCCCGCGGCGGCGTACGCGACGCCGTCCCGGACGAGGACGCCGCTCGCGGCCGGCCACGTCGACAGCAGCGCGCCGTAGACCGGAATGCGCCGATCCTCCGGCGCCGCCCGGAAGGTCCACAGGAGCCTCCCGCTCGCCGCCTCGAACGCGTACACGCAGCCGTCGCCCGCGCCGGCGAAGACCCGGCCTTCCCAGACCGTGGGCGCGATCTTGATGCCGCCGCCCGTGAAGGCCTTCCAGCGGAGCGTTCCCGTCTCCGCATCGAGCGCGCGCACGACGCCGTCCGACCCCGCGACGAACACGAGGCCGCCGCACGCCGCCGGCGCCGCCGGCGTCACGCCCTGCTTCGCCGCCGCCTCCCACATGAGCTCGGCGCGCGCGGGAATCACCGCCTGCGAATGCGCGCTGCTCGCGCTGTCGGCGCGGAACGACGGCCAGTCGGCCTCGCCGCAGGGCAGCGGCTGCACCTTGTCCCAGCCTTCCGCGCGCGCGAGCCGCTCGGCCTCGGTCGCCGTCCGATCGAAGCGGTAGTCCCGCGCGGGGCCGAGGCAGGCGGCGCCGACGAGGCTCTGCTGGCAATCGCACGCGTAGGGCCACCAGTACAGGAGGCCGTTCGCGACCGTGACGCCGTCGAAGCACGTCGGCCGCATGGGCGAGACGTACTGGGGCCTGCGCGTCGCCGCGTCGATGCGGACCGAGCCGCCGTCCGCCCGGAAGAACACGGCGTCGGCCGTGCCCGTCGGCCGCGTGCACGCGCGCCGCCCGATCGGGATCTCGGCCAGCACCGCGCCCGTGAGCGGATCGAGGACCCGGCTCGTCTTGTCGGTCCAGATGCCGCCGCCGATGCCGTACAGCCCGTCATCCCTCAGGACGAGCTGGAAGTTGTCGTAGGGGTACTGCCAGAGCACGCGGCCGTCCTCGGTCGAGAGCGCGATGAGCTTGTCCATCATCGGCCCCGCGAAATACAGCGCCTTGTCGCTTGCCTTGAGGTATGCCGCCGTGCGGAAATTCGTGCGCCAGTCCTGGCGGTTGAGGTTCCTGCCGAGCGCGCGGAAGACCTCGGGGTCGGCGGCCGCGGTCCGGCGCCACACGACCTTGCCGCCGGCCGCGTCCAGGCACGTCAGGAACGCGCCGAACCTGAAGGCGTAGATCCGCCCGCCGCGCAGGCACAGCGCGCGGCTGTCGATGGGCTCGTCCTCACGGTGATGCCAGAGGATCTTCTTCGTCGCGGGGTCGATCGCGAGCAGATCGCGGCCGTAGCCCCACGGGTTCTCGGGCAGGTTGTATCCCTTGGAGAGCGGCGCCCACGGCCAGCCGTGGTTGTTCGCATTCGACCGCCGCACCTCCGGGTCGATCGGCTCCTGCGCGCCGATCAGCGCGTAGAGCACGCCCCCGTCGAGCGCCATCCACTTCCAGAAGGTGCCGCCGGCCAGATCGGCGGGCGGCGCGATCTCGTCCTCGAGCGCTCCCGTCGCGGCGTCGAGCACCTTGCACGACTTCTCATCGCCCAGGAAGACCGCGTCCCGCGTCGCGATGACGGTGTTGCGGTGCACCATGATCCCCGGCGTGATGGACCGGCGCCACAGCTCGACGCCGTTCCAGCCGTTGTACGCGATGAGCGCGTTCATGTCGCGCTCCTCGCGCGGCTTGAACGCGATGTGCCCGAGCACCCGGAACACGCGGCCCGCCGCCGACACCGTCACCTGCGGGAGCGGGTCGTAGTACGGCGCCGCCAGGAACTGCGTCAGGTACGGCGCCCGCGCGATCGTGTCATTGCTCTGCGGGTTGTTGTCGGGAAGATGGTACGGGTGCGTCCAGTCGTCCATGCCCGGGGGAAACGGCTTCGCCGGGCGTTCGTCGCCGATGATGATCCGGCCCTCGGGCCGCACGACGCGCAGCGCCTCCTCCCGCGCGACGCCGCCCGGCGGCGCACGCAGCTCGTCGGCGATGTTGTCGGCGAGCGGAATCGCGCCGGCGCTCCCGCGCGCGACGAAGACCCTCGTCCCGTACACGCCCGCCTCCTCGGCGGCGAGGCGCGCGGCCGCGACGTCCTCGTCGCGGTCGAGCTGCACGAAGCACAGGGCTTCCGTGCCGCGGACAAGATCGAGCGCCGCCGCGCAGCCTCGATCGCCGACCAGGACGACGATGCCCTTGGCGGGCGCCGCCGCATCGCCGCCGGCCGCCGCCGCGCCCGCGAGCGCGCACGCCCACCACGCCGCCGCACACATCC
>JBFZCA010000270.1:0-3632 GCA_041308205.1 Planctomycetota bacterium
CGACATCCGCGGGCAGCGCGTCGCCGAGCGTCATGACCGCCTGCGCCGCGCCCAGCGCGAGCGCGCGGGCCTGCGCGCTCGCACGCTCGTGCGCCGCCGCCATGGCATCGATCCGCTTGTCGCGCGCGAGCACCAGCACGAGCCCCACGATCGCGGTCACGATGAACAGAGCGACAATGAGCACCGCGCCCCGCCTGGAGCCCCCCGGGCCGCCGTGGTCCACCGTTCCGCCCCGCGTCATTACTCGTTTCTCACCTGACGAACTGGTTGCCTTCCCCGGCGCTCGCCGCAGATGCGCACGGCACCGTGAAGACCATCTCCCCTTTAAACGCGGAGAGCCGCGTTTCGTCCACCACGTCGATGTCCTCATCGCCCGAACGCGGCTCAAGGACGCGTTTGACGATCTCGATCCTGAGCGCCGGAGGGATCTGGCCTTCGCGCTGGCTCGAGTCCCAGTCGTCGATCCACTCCGAGCCGTCCAGGTACGCCACGTTGAAGGACACGACGTCGCGGCATACGATCTGCGGCTCCGGGGTCGTCTCGGTGGGCGTCAGCGAGTTGCGCGTCACCCATCGGACCAGGTCGAAGGCGCTGCCGGTCGCCCGCGCCAGGAGGCCGAACTCGACCTTGAGCATGTCGCAGCCGTACGACTGCGCCTCTTCCTCGAGCGTGAAGGCCTCGAGCTCGAACTCCCCGATCGCCGCCTCGGACGACCGCGCGATGTCCGGGCCGCCGCTCGCCGTGCAGAACTCCATGAAATCGCTCGGCCGGCCCTCGCCGCCGATCCCGTTCTCGCCGATGAAGTCGCCGGCGAGGATGCCGCCGGGAGGCACCATCGATTCGATGTCCCGGCGGACGACGTCCATCGCCGCCTGAACGGTCGTGACCGGCTCGAGCGCGGCGCGCGCCCGCCGTTCCGCCTTGAAGCCGGTCTCCAGCGTCCCGCACAGCGCCAGCGTGAGCACGCTCACGAGCGCCAGCGCGACGAGAATCTCGATGAGCGTGAACCCGCGCGCCATGTCCTCCTCACGACTCGCCCGACGGCACGAGCGTCGTCAGCGTCACCTCGTGCTCCCGGCCCCGCGCCATCCACGTCACGCGCACGGTGAGCTCGCTGAGCGAGCTGTCGATCCAGTCGACGAGCGTCGCCTGCCAGCGGTACGGCGAGGACGCGATGCGGGCGCCGGCCGGATCGCATTCGCCGAAATCCACGTCGTCGAACGTGCCCTCCAGCTCGGTCGAGTCCCATGTCTGCCGGGCGAGCAGCTCGTGCATCGTGGACTCGGCAAGCATGACGGCCGTGTTCGTGCGCGCGGCCGTGCCTGCCAGACGCAGCGTCAGCGACATCGCCTGCATGGCGATGGGCATGACAATGCCGACGAGCAGGAGCGCCGCCAGGGCCTCGATCAGCGTGAAACCGCGCCGCCGCTCAGCCACGCCGCACCCCCGTGTCGAACACCTCCTGAATCCTGAAGGGCTCGCCCGGCGCCTCGCAGCCCACCTCGATGACCGTGCCGAGCCTGCCCGTGAGATGCAGCCGCGCCGCGTCGGACCGGCCGTTCGGCGCGAACGCGATGTAGCCCTTGCGCTCCACCGCGTCCGATTCGAACCATTCCACGAGCATCGTCTCCGGGAAGAAGAACACCCGGCCGAAGGAGCTCAGGGGGCGCTCGAAGCCCTCCTCTCCCGTGGTCTCGAGCCAGTAGCGGTACTGCGCGCGGTCGATGCACAGGCGGTACTCGCGACCCTCGCAGACGGCTCGAAAACGCGCGTACTTGGCCAGGACGAGAACGTTCGAGGCCGTGTCGCGGACCTGGCGCGCCTCCCCGAATCCGCGCAGCGACGGCATCGCCAGCGCCAGGACGCCCGCGAGGATCAGCAGGACGAACACCAGCTCGAGCAGGCTGAAGCCGCCCCGCGCGGCCGAGCCCGGCCGCTCGATGCGGGAACGCGAATGCCTGCCCTCGCCGCCCATGCGCCCTCACACGTCCTTCTCGGACCAGTTCTTGATGTCGTCGTCGGTGCCGTCCTGACAGTCCGGCCCCAGCGAGTGCAGATCGAAGCCTTCCTGGTTGTAGCGTCCGGGATACTCGTAGATGTACTCGTTGCGCCACGGATCCATGGGAATGCCGCGCTTGAGGTACGGACCCTTCCAGGATTCCGCGTTGCTCGGCTGCTCGTAGAGCGCCCGCAGGCCCTCCTGCGCCGTCGGGTAGCGCCCGACGTCGATCTCGAAGGCATCCAGGGCCGTCTCCAGGCGGCTCACCTCCGTCTCGGCCGCGGTGACCTTCGCCTGCTTGGAGCGCCCGGCGAACTTCGTGACCACGAGAGCCGCCAGCGTCGCGAGGATGACGAGCACGAGCAGAAGCTCGATGAGCGAGAATCCGCCCCGCCGCCGCGATTCGTACCATGCCAGTCTCATTTGATCATCTCCTGCAATGTGAACACCGGCAGCAGCATGCCCACGACGATCGTGCCCACGAGCGCCGCCATGATGAAGAGGAGCGCGGGCTCGACCACCGCCACGAGCATGCGCAGCCTGCGGTCCAGTTCCTGCTCGTTGCCTTCCGCTTGCCTGACGAGCTCCTTGTCCAGGCGGCCGCTCTCCTCGGCGACGGCGACCATCTCGATCACCGACGGCGAGAAGAGCACCGGGCAGAGCTGGAGGCCCTTGGACAGCGCCTCGCCTCCCTTGACGTTGTCGATCGCCTGGTTGACGGCGTCCGCGAGCGTCATGTTCCCGATCGCGCCCCGCGCCACCTGCAGCGCCGGGACGAGCGGCACCCCCGCGCCGACCAGCGTGCCGACCATGCGGCAGAAGCGTATGAGCGCGAAGCGCGCCAGGATGCGGCCCACGCCGGGCAGCGCGAGCAGAAAGCGTTCCTTGCGCCGCGCGCCGCGCTCGGTGGCGAGCGCCCGCCTGCCGACGACCACCGCCACGGCCGCGCCGGCGACCACGAAGGCCCCGTACCTGACGGTCGCCCGGCTCACGCCGACGATGACGCTCGTCAAGAGCGGCAGCGATTCGCCGAACTCATCGAAGAGCACCTGGAATTTCGGGATGAAGTACGTGAGGAGGAAGCCCACGACCGCGCACATGAGCAGCGCGAGGACGGACGGGTAGACCATGGCCGCCTTGACCTTGCCGAGGAGCTCCCGCTCGCGCGCGTGGAACTCGGCGATCTGGGAGAGCACCAGGTCGAGGAACCCGCCGGTCTCGCCCGCCCGCACCATCGCCACGTTGACGGTGGAGAACGCGGAGGGCCACTTGCCGAGCGCATCCGCAAGCGAGCTGCCGTTCAGGACATCGTCGTGCACCGTCTCCCACATCTGCCTGGCGGCCGGCGACGACGTCTCGCGGCCCAGCACCTGGAGCGCGCGGCCGAGCGGCACGCCCGCCGAGAGCAGGCTCGAGAGCTCGCGCGAGAAGGCCTCGATCTGGCTCGCCGAGACGCGCGCGCGCCGCCAGGGGCGCGACGGGGCCGCGCGAACCTCGGGAGCCTTCTCGTCCACCGAGACCGGGACAAGCCCGCGCGCCATGACGCCGTCGACGGCGCCCGCCCGGTTCGCGGCCTCGACGATGCCCGCCGCGCTCTGTCCCTGCGCATCGAGTGCGGTGTAGGCATAGAACG
>JBFZCA010000271.1:0-9988 GCA_041308205.1 Planctomycetota bacterium
GGCCGCTCGCCGCTCAGGCCGGCGATGAGCGCGAGGTCGGTCCTGTGGCCCTTGCCCGTCGCGGCGAGGCTTCCGAAGAGCTCGACGCGGAGTGACGCGGCGGCCCCGCGGCGAAGCGCGCGTTCGAAGCGCGTCCGGAAATCGCGCGCGCAGAGGAGCGGCCCGAGCGTGTGCGAGCTCGAAGGGCCGACCGCGGGCCTGAGAATCGAGAAGATGCTCTGGTAGGCGGACGATCCGCGCGCCATGGTGTGCGACCTCCGGCCGGAGCGAAACGGCGCCGCGCGCACGCCGCTACTCGAGCTCCTTGATCTGGATGTTCCTGAAGCGCACCGCCGCGCCGCCCGCGTTCTCCACGCCGCCGTGCACCTGCAGGCAGATCGGGCCCTCGGGCGGGATGCCGTCGGTGGTGACGGCCGAGTGGAGGAAATCCGTGACGAGCGCGCCGTTGAGCCAGAACTGGATGTGCGCGGGCTCGCCCCGGATCTTGATCTTGACGTGATTCCACACGCCCTCGGGGAAGGCTTCGATGCTGTCCGGCGTGTCGCCGCAGATGTACGCCGGCCGCGCATGGCACACGAACCCCGGCCCCCACGGAACGTAGATGCCGCCGATCTCGCCGCCCGGACGGTAGTCCAGCGTCACCTGGTGGCTCTTGCCGTCCTTGCCGACCCGGAGGAACACGCCGCTGTCGAACGGCCAGTCCATGCGGACGTCGAGCTGGATGATGAAGTCCCTGTAGCTCTTCGCGGTGGCGAGGAATCCTCCGCTTGCGCCGGCGCCTTCCTTGCCGGCGATCTCGCCGTCCGCGACCGCCCACTCCCCGCCCGGCATCTTCTCGTGCCGCTGCCAGCCGTCGAGAGTCTCGCCGTCGAAGAGCGACGTCCAGCCTTCCTTGGGACTCCACGCACAGCCGGCCAGGACGAGCGCCGCGCACGCACACAGACTTCGCATGGCCACCTCCACGAAAACACGCCGCGGGCGCGTCACTGCGGAATCTCCGCCAGGACGACCGGCGCGCCCACGTCAGCATACTCCTCTTTGCGGCCCGCCGCGAGAGAGCGGTCGACGCCCTCGGCCATGAGCGTCGCCGTGAGCCCCTCGCGCGCGGTCGCAAGATGCAGGGCCTCGGCGGCGGGCGCGGGGCGCCCGCGCGCGCGCGCGTGGAAAACGCGCAGCGCCTCGCCGATGCTCTCGATGCCGTAGCCCGCGCAGCCGCGCGGCGTCGCCCGCAGGAACATGGGGTTCACGAAACGGTACCCCTCCTCGGTCGTGGCCGCGAAGCCGCGGCGCGAGGAGTCGATCTCGATGTCGCCCTTGGCGCACTGGAGATACAGGCCCTGGCGCGTGATGAACGGGGACGCGTCGGGCAGGTTCCAGGAGGTCGCGACGCTCACCGCCGCGCCGCCCGCGAACACGAAATCGGCCTTGATCGCGTCGTAGGTGCGAATGCCGCGCGCGGCGAGCACGCGGCGGTAGCCGGTCGCGCGCACCTCGACGGGCTCGGCGCCCGTCAGGAAGCACACGAGGTCGTAGAAGTGGACGCCGAGAAACCAGTTGGGCGAGCTTCGGCTCGCGAGGTCGGACTTGAAGAACCCGCCCGCGGCGACCGAGAGCACGTCCTGCATCCACGCCCAGCCGAGCTGGAGCGGGCCGTAGTCGCCGCGCCGGAAGCGCGTGCGCGCCTCGACGTGGCAGGGGTCCTCGCGCTTGTGGAAGTCCGTGATGACGAGCCGCCCGGCCTTGCCGGCGGCATCGGCGATGGCGCGGGCCTCGGCCGCCTTCATCGCGAGCGGCTTCTCGACGAGCACGTCTTTGCCGGCCGCGATCGCATCGAGCGCGATCGCCGTGTGCGCGTGGTCGGGCGTGGCGACGACGACGGCGTCGAGCTTCTCGCCGGCGAGCATTGCCTTGTGATCGGCGAAGCGGCGCGCCACGCCGTACTTGTCGCCGACCTCCGCGAGGCGCTTGGGGTCGAGGTCGCAGATCGCCGCGACGCGGACGAGCTCGCGGTAGGGGCTCTCGAGGTAGGCGGGGAAGTGCGCCAGCTCGACGAACGTCCCCAGGCCCACGACGCCGATCCTGAGCTTGTCGTCTTCCATGCTCACTCCGTGGCAATGCCGAGCTCGGCGGCGACATCGGGCGCGAGGCAGGTCGCGTTGCGCTCCTCGGGAAAAGCGCGCCCGCGCACGGCATCGGCGTAGGCCCGGATCGCCGCGCCGGCCCGCGCGTGCATGTCCGCGAACGCTTTCGCGTGGCGGAAGGCGCGGGCCGTGAGGCCGAGGATGTCGTTCACGACCTGCACCTCGCCGTCCAGGCCGCGGCCGGAGCCGATGCCGATGACGGGGCAGGAAAGCCGCCCGGCGATGTGGCGGGCGAGCTCCTCGGGCACGAGCTCGAGGACCAGCATGAACACGCCCGCGCCGCAGAGCGCCTCGGCGTCGGCGATGAGCTCGCGCGCCTCGGGGGCGGTCCTGCCGGCGACGGCGGGCCGCGGACCCTTGGTCTGCGGCGTGTAGCCCAGGTGCCCGCAGACCGCGATGCCCTCGGCCCTGAGCGCCGCCACCTGCGGGAGGATCGCGCGGCCGCTCTCGAGCTTGACGCCGTCGGCGCCGGCTGCAAGCAGGCGCCGCGCGTTCTCCAGCGCGTGCGCCGGCGTGTCGTAGCTCAGGTACGGCATGTCGGCGAGGACGAAGGCGCTCGTCCGGCCGCGGGCGACCGCCGCCGTGTGGTGGAGCATGTCCTCCATGGTCACATCGCGCTCCGAGGCGTAGCCGAGCAGGTTGGTGCCCACGCTGTCCCCGACGAGCGCGATGTCGATCCCGGCCGCGTCTTCGAGGCGCGCCGTGGGGGCGTCGTAGCAGGTGAGCGCGACGATGGGCTCGCGCCGCGCCTTCTTGGCGAAAAAGCTCTGCGGGTCCCTGGGCATGTCTCCGCTATTGTAGGGATGCGGGCCGGGCGCGGCCAGGGGCGGGAACCCTCTTGATGCCGGCCTTCCCGTGGGACTACCATCCACCCGTGCCGGCGCCGCCGCGGAGGCGCCGCCGGGCGCATCGCACGCTCACACAGGAGGTTTCACGTGGCAGCGCATTACTCGCTCGGAATCGATTACGGCACGAACAGCGTTCGCGCCCTCATCGTCGATGTCGCCGCCGGCCGGGAGGTCGGGACGAAGGTGTGCCCGTATCCCTCGGGCACGGACGGGATCTTCACGGACCCCAAGGACCACAACGTCGCGCGGCAGTCGCCGGCGGACTGGCTGTTCGGGCTCGAGAAGTCGGTGAAGGGCGCGCTCGCCCTGGCGCGCCGCGCGCGGGGCTTTCGGCCCGAGCTCGTCATCGGCATCGGCGTCGACACGACCGGCTCGACGCCGCTTCCCGTCGATGCGAACCTGAAGCCGCTCGCCTTCTACCCCGAGTTCAAGCGCAACCGCAACGCGCTCGCGTGGCTGTGGAAGGATCACAGCGGGGCGGATGAGGCCGCGGCGATCACCGCGGCGGCGCGCGCCTCGCGGCCCCACTACCTCGCCAAGTGCGGCGGGACGTACTCCTCGGAGTGGTTCTTCTCGAAGATCTGGCACTGCCTGCGCGCCGACCCCAAGGTCTTCAAGGCCGCGCACACGTGGGTCGAGTTCGCGGACTGGATTCCGGCCGTGCTCGCCGGCATCACGAACCCGGCGGACCTGAAGCCCGGCGTCTGTCCCGCCGGCCACAAGGCCATGTACAACGACTCGTGGGGCGGGCTCCCCGACAAGGAGTTCCTGGGTTCGCTCGATCCGGAGCTCGGCGCGCTCAGGGATCGGCTCTACCCGAAGGCCTACCCGGCGGATGTGGTGGCCGGGTACCTCTGCGAGGAATGGGCGGCCAAGCTCGGACTCCCGAAGGGCCTGCCGATCGCGGTGGGGGCGTTCGATGCCCACCTGGGGGCCGTGGGCTCGGGCGTGGCCGAGGGCGTGCTCTCCAAGATCATCGGCACCTCGACGTGCGACATCATGGTCGCGCCGCGCGACGCGGGGATTCCGGACATCCCGGGCGTCTGCGGAATAGTCGACGGCTCGGTGATTCCGGGGTACCTCGGCATCGAGGCCGGCCAGTCCGCCGTGGGCGACATCTTCAACTGGTTCGTCAGGGTCGTGTGCCGGGGGAAGGGCAAGCTCCACGAGGAGCTGACCGCGCGCGCCCGGAAGCTGCGGCCCGGCCAGAGCGGCCTCCTGGCGCTCGACTGGAACAACGGCAACCGCACCATTCTGGTCGATCCGCGCCTGACGGGGCTCCTCATGGGTCAGACGCTGCACACGACGCGCGAGGAGATCTACCGCGCGCTCATCGAGGCCACGGCCTACGGCGCGCGCGCCATCGTCGACCGCATCGCCGAGTACGGCGTCGCGATCGACTCGATCGTCTGCTGCGGGGGCATCGCCGAGAAGAACCCCATGCTCATGCAGATCTACGCGGACGTCCTGGGACGGCCGATGATGATCTCGCGCTCGGCGCAGACGTGCGCGCTCGGCGCGGCGGTGTTCGGGGCGGTGGTCGCGGGAAGCAAGGCGGGCGGGCACGATTCGACCGGCGCGGCCCAGAAGGCCATGTGCGGCGTCAAGCGCACGGTGTACAAGCCCATCGAGGCCAATCGCGCCGTTTACGACAAGCTCTACGGCCTGTACCGCAAGCTTCACGACTCGTTCGGCGTCGCCGGGCACACCGAGGACCTCTCGGCGGCGATGAAGGAGCTTCTGAAGATCAAGGAGGGCGCGGCGTAGCCGGCACGCGCGGCTCGCGCCGCGGGGGGCGCAGCATGCTCGAGGAACTCAAGAAGGCGGTGCTGGAGGCGAACCTGGCGCTGTCGCGCGCGGGTCTCGCGCCCGGCACGTGGGGCAACGTGAGCGGCATCGACCGCGGCCGGGGCTTCTTCGCGATCAAGCCGAGCGGCGTTCCATACGACGCGCTCACGATCGATGCCATGGTGCTCGTCGACCTCGCGGGCAAGGTCGTCGAGGGGCGGTTCAAGCCCTCGTCGGACACGGCGACGCATCTTGAGATCTACTGCGAGTTCTCCGAGGTCGGCGGCGTGACGCACACGCACTCCACGGTTGCGACGGCGTTTGCGCAGGCCGAGCAGCCCATCGTGTGCCTGGGGACGACGCATGCCGACCACTTCGACGGCCAGGTGCCCGTGACGCGCATGCTCACGCCGGCCGAGGTCGCCAAGGACTACGAGCGCGAGACCGGCAAGGTGATCGTCGAGGCGTTCATGGAGTACGGCATCGATCACGCCCGCATGCCGGCGGTGCTGGTGGCCGGCCACGGCCCCTTCACCTGGGGCCGCGACGCCATGGATTCGGTCAGGAACGCGATCGCGCTCGAAGAGACGGCGCGCATGGCGCGCGACACGATCCTCCTCAGGCGCGCGTTCGGCCAGCCGATCGCGCCGATTCCGGACCACCTGCTGCGCAAGCACTTCGACCGCAAGCACGGCCCGGGCGCATACTACGGGCAATAATCCGGTGACTGTCCCCGGATTACCGGAGCGCCGCGTCGATGCGCTCGTACGCCTTCGCGCGCACCGCGGGCGGGAAGGAGTGGGCCGCGTCCGGATACTGGGCAACGAGGTTCTTCTCGGCGCCGAGGAATGCGTACACCCGCAGCGCGGCATCGACGCATTCCTTGACGCCCGGCGCGAGGAAGTTCTCGTCGCGGAGCGGGGCGGAGATGAAGACGGGGCGCGGGGCGATGGCCGCGAGAACCTCGGGCCAGTCGAAGGGCAGGCGGCGCGGGTCGTTGCCGTAGACGGTCTCGATGCGCGGCATGTACCTGCGCTGCGCCCAGTTCTTGAGGGTGCCGCCGCCGTAGGGCGAGGCCGCGTAGCTCGCCATCGAGCTGAAGCCGCAGCTCGAGACCGCGACCTTCACGCGCGGGTCGAACGCGGCGAGCCAGAGCGTGTTGTGGCCGCCGAGGGAGTGGCCGATGCAGCCGATGCGCGCGGCGTCGACCTCGGGCAGCGAGCAGAGGTAGTCCACGGCGCGCATGTGGTTCCAGAGCGACTTCATCGTGCCGCTCGCATAGCCGTGCGCGTAGGGATCGTAAGCGCTCGTCCGGTAGTCGCCGAAGTCCCAGCAGTCCGGGGCGAGCGTCACGTAACCGCGCTCGGCGAGCTCGCGCGCGTACGCGAGATCCGCGCTGCCGCCGAGCCCCGCGGGCTCGTCCTTGCCGATGGCGGTCGTCTGGTGGAGGCAGAGCACGGCCGGCGCCTTCCCGGCGAGGCCGCGGGGGAGGAGGAGGTGCGCCGTCATCGTGTCGGCGGGCTCGACCCTGAGCGCGATCTTCCTGCGCGTGAACTTCGGTCCCGCGACTTCTTCGATCACCCGCGGCGCGAGCGCGGTCGCCCGGAACTCCTCGGGCACGCGGCCCATGACGAGCGCCATGTGCTCCAGGGTGTGGCGGCGGCGGAGCGCCAGGTCCGCCGCGCTCTCGATCGGGCGGAGGACGCCCGACGCATCGATGACCTCGAGAAGATCGGTCCTGTCGGCGTAGAAGGGCGGCTCGGCCGGCGCGCCGGCGGCGAGGAGCGGGAACGCGAGCGGAAGGAGCAGGACGGCGGCGGTGCGGAGGAGCGCGCTCATGCGCCGCCCGGGCCGCCGCCTTCGCCGGGCGGGGACTCCTTCTCCTTCGCGGCCGCGGCTTCCCTTTTGTGGCGCCGCCACTGCCGCCAGAACTCGATGACGCCCGGCATGATCGAGACGAGCACGATCAGGTAGATGACGAGCGTGAAGTTCCTCTCGACGATGGGAATGGTGCCGAAGAAGTAGCCGGCCCAAACGAGCAGCATCACCCAGAGAAGGGCGCCCGTGACGTTGTAGACGGCGAAGCGGTAGTACGTCATGGTCCCCAGGCCGGCGACGAACGGCGCGAAGGTCCTGACGATCGGCACGAACCTGGCGATGACGATCGTCTTGGCGCCGTACTTTTCGTAGAAGCGGTGCGTGCGCTCGAGGTACTCCTGCTTGAAGAACGGCACCCGCCGCGCGCGCACGAGCTTCTCGCCGAAGAGCTTCCCGATGCAGTAGTTGGCCGCGTCGCCCAGGATCGCCGCGGCCAGGAGTATGGCGATGAGCAGGAACGGGTCGAAGGACCCCTTGGCCGCGAACGTGCCGGCGGCGAAGAGCAGCGTGTCGCCGGGAAGAAACGGCGTGACGACGAGCCCCGTCTCGCAGAAGATGATCGCGAAGAGGATCAGGTAGGACCAGTGCCCGAAGATCCCGATGAGCTTGTCGATGTACTTGTCGACGTGAAGGACGAAATCGAGGAAGTATTGCAGGGCTTCCATGCCGCCGGCCTTTCGCGCCCCGAGTCGCATCGCCGTGGCGCCGCACGCTGCCTGCCGCATCTTCACGGCGTGGTCCTCCACGCGCGGGGCGATGATACAGACCGCCGCGCGAGAGCGTCAAGGCAACGAGACAGGCGTTGCACACCGTGGTCCGCCGCGATAGCATGAACGCATGGCCGCGGAGATTCATGCCGTCACCGGCGCCTTCGGGTACTCGGGCAGGTACATCGCCGCGCGGCTGCTTGCCCAGGGCCGCGAGGTGATCACGCTGACGAACTCGCTCGGCCGGGCGAACCCGTTCGGCGGCAAGGTGCGCGCCCTTCCGTTCAACTTCGAGGACCCGGCGGCGCTCGGGAAGTCGCTCGCGGGCGTCGCGGTCCTCTACAACACGTACTGGGTCAGGTTCAACCGCCCGATGTTCACCATCGCCCAGGCGGTGCGGAACACCAAGACGCTGTTTCGGGCCGCGAAGGAAGCCGGCGTCGGGCGCATCGTGCACGTCAGCATCACGAATCCGTCCGAGGACTCGCCGCTCGAGTACTTCCGTGCGAAGGCGCAGCTCGAGCGCGCGCTGCGGGAGACGGGACTGTCCCACGCAATCCTCAGGCCGGCCGTCCTCTTCGGCAACGAGGACATTCTCGTCAACAACATCGCGTGGACGCTGCGGCGCGTGTCGCTCTTCGGCATGTTCGGCAACGGGCGCTACAAGCTCCAGCCGATCCACGTCGAGGATCTTGCGGACCTTGCGGTCGCGCAGGGCGATGCGCGGGAGGATGCGACGATCGACGCGATCGGGCCGGAGACCTTCGCGTACCGCGAGCTCGTGGCGCGGATCGCCGAGATCATCGGCGTTCGCCGCCCGATCGTGCCGCTGCCGGCGCCCCTGGCCTACCTCGGCACGTGGGTCGTGGGAAGGCTGGTCGGCGATGTGATCATCACGTGGGACGAGGTCAAGGGGCTCATGGGCAACAAGCTGTACGTCGACGCGCCGCCCGCGGGCTCGATCAAGCTCACCGACTGGGCGCGCGAGCACGCGGCGACGTTGGGCCTCAGGTACGCGAGCGAGCTTGTGCGCCGCAGAGACCGCGAGGCCGCCTACGGCGCGAAGTAACCACGCGCCGCGTTCTTCTCAGCGCGCGCCGCCCACGGCGATTCGTATCTCGGCCGGCGCAAGTCCATCGGCGTGCGCCTTGAGCGTCGCCGTCCCCGGCTTCCCGTCCGCCCTGACCACCGCGAGGCAGCGGCCCCGGAACGCCTTCCGTTCCGGCTTCTGGAAGCTTTCCATGCTGCGCGGATTGCCGTTGCACACGCCGGCAAGCGAAGCGGGACCCTCGATCGCGAAACGCACGAGATCGCCCGCGTCCGGGCAGAGAATGCCGCGGCCGTCGAGCATCTCGACGGTCACGAATGCGAGGTCCTGCGAATCGGGCCGCAGCGCGGCGCGATCCGCCGTGAGGCGAATGCACGCCGGCGCACCCGCGGTCGCGAGCTCCCAGCGCGCGATCTCCTTGCCGGCGGCATCGAGGCCCACGGCCGCAAGCGTCCCCGGCTCGTACGGCACCTTCCACGACGCGATGAAACGCGTGCCGCGATTCGTCTCCTTCTCGCCGAGCGACCGGCCGTTGAGGACGAGCCGCACGCGCGGGCACGCCGAGTAGACGTCGACCGCGAGCGGTTTTCCCTCCAGGTCCGGCCAGGTCCAGCTCGCGCGCACGTCGGGCCAGCTCCAGACGCTCGCCGCGATCCGCGTTCCTTCCGGATACGGCGGGTGCACGAAGGCCGACACGCGCGCGCCCGTCTGCCAGAGGACATCGCGGTAGTACGACGGCGGGCGCTTGAAGCCGCAGAGATCGAGATCGCCGCACTGCGCCGTCACGGCGAGCCACCGATCCTGGTCGGCGCCGGTCTGAAGCCATCGCGTGCCCGCGTAGGGGAGGCTCCATCCGCCCGCGCCCTTGTCGCTCACGGTCGCCACCATGTTGATCGTCGTACGCCCCGGGCGCTCGTCGTAGGGCCCCCAGTAGCCGAGCCCCGCCTCGCCGAGGTAATCGATCGCCGTCCACACGAAATCGCCGATGACGTGCGGGTGGTCGAGAACCCCCATCCACTGGTCGAAGGCGTAGAGCGGAAACGACTCGGTGCCGATGGTGGGGGGCGGCGACGCGCGCTTCGCGTCCGCGGCATAGCGCTCCCACTGGTAGTTGTAGCCGCGCACGTCGACGGCGGCGTGGAGGCCCTCGGGCGCGCCCTTGCGCGGGAACTCGGTCGGGCAGTCGGCCAGCGTGACGGGGCGCGACGGGTCGAGCGCGCGCACGAAGTCGGCGAGCTCCTTGGCAACGGGGAAGAACTCGGGCGTATTCTGGCCGGGCACCTCGTTGCCGATGCTCCAGATGAACACCGACGGGTGGTTGCGGTCGCGAAGCACCATGGCCTCCAGGTCGCGCCGCCACCACTCCTCGAAGAAGCGGCCGTAGTCCTGGCCGGTCTTGCCCTGCTTCCAGCAGTCGAAGGCCTCGTCGATGACGAGCATGCCGAGGCGGTCGCAGGCATCGAGCAGGGCCGGGGACGGCGGGTTGTGGCTCGTCCTGAGCGCGTTGAAGCCGTTCGCCTTGAGGAGCTCCACCCGCCGCTACTCGGCGCGGTCGAAGGACGCCGCCCCGAGGCAGCC
>JBFZCA010000272.1:0-3163 GCA_041308205.1 Planctomycetota bacterium
GACGGCCATCGTCCGCGGCGAAGGGGAACGCGCGGCCGCGGCGTTCCTGGCCGGCGACGAGGAGTGCCCGGGCCTCATCCGGCCCGGCGGCGACCTCGCCGCCGTGGGCGAGCTGTCCGATCCGGCCGCACTGCCGCCTCCCGACCGCGAGATCTTCTACGCCTGCCCCGAGTTCAAGTTCGAGCGCACCGTGATCGGCCATGAATTCGCCGCCTCGCGCGGCTGCCCCTTTCGATGCCGCTACTGCAGCAACTCCGGCTATCTCGGCGCGTACGGCGCCGCGTTCCTGCGGCGCCTGCCGGTCGAGCGCGTGATCGCCGAGGCCGCGGCGGCCCTCGCGCGCGACCCGGACGTGGCCATCGTGGGCTTCAACGACGACATCTTCGCGCAGGACACCGACTGGCTCAGGGAGTTCGCCGCCCGGTGGCGCACGGCGATCGGGAAGCCCTTCTGGGTGAACGAGCACCCCGCGCTCCTGACCGAGGAGCGCGTGCGGCTGCTCAAGCACGCGGGCTGTGCGCGCGTCCATGTCGGCGTCGAGACGGGCGACGAGGCGCTCCGGCGCGCGATCCTCGGCCGGACGATGAGCAACGACGCGATTCTGAGCGCGTGCGAGCGCCTCAGGCGCGCGGGGATCAGGATCGTCACCTTCATCATGCTGGGCGCGCCCGGCGAATCCGAGGCCACCTACCGGGAAACCGTCGATCTGCTGCGCAGGATCCGTCCTTCATGGGTGATCCAGAGCTTCTTCCTCCCCCTCCCCGGAACCCCGCTCGGGGAGGAGTGCCGCTCGCAGGTGCCCGAAACGTCGTGGGAAGCGCTCTCCGACCCGAGCTTCTACCTCAGGCCCGGACGAAGCTGGACCCCCTTCCTGACGATCGATCGGCTCAGGGAGCTAGGCGATGCGCTCCTCGAGGAGGTCTACGCGGGGAAGTGAGCGGGCGGCGAGGGAGCACGGAGCGGATTCCCGCCTCTTTTGCCGGGTTCCGGCTTGCGCACGGGGCTGCGCAGGTGTCATAATTACCCTGGTTCAACGAGACGAACCCGTTCGGCTATGATGGAGAGAAGCTCACCCTTGCGCATCCTCCGCGTATTCCTGCACCCGTGGTGCATCGCGCTCTTTCTCTGCGCGGGGCTCCTTCTCGGGGCATGGGGCTACTTCCTCGGCACGGGCGGCGACATGCACCGCCTGAAGCTCAGGCTCTTCATCGACGGCGCCGCCCAGAATCACCGCTTCGATGCGGGAAGCAATCATGACGGCGTCTTCCTGCGGGACCTCAACCTCAAGGGATCGCATTTCCCCGGGGTCGCGCTGCGGAAGGCCCGGCTCGGCGGCGCCCAGCTCGATAAGGCGGTCTTCGAGAGCTGCGACCTTACGGGCGCGGACCTCAGGAACGCCGGCCTCCGGCAGGCCGCGCTGCGCATGTGCCGCCTGGAAGGCGCGGACCTCAGGGAAGCCGACCTCTCCGATGCGGACCTCTCCGGCAGCAGCCTCGAGTTCGCGCTCCTCGAGGGCGCCACGCTCCGCGGCGCGGACCTGGCGCACGCCGACCTCAGCCATGCCGTGGGGCTTCCCCTCGGCGAGCTGCAGAACGCGCGCAACTGGCAACTGGCCGCCTACGACGAGAACACGGCCCGGAGCATTGCCGAGCGCTTCCAGCAGGAGGGCCTGTCGGTGCCGGCGTTCGCTTCATGGAGCGACTGGCTCAGGGAGCAGAGGAAGCCGGCCGTGACCCGGGAAGACCCCCTCCCGCAGGGCCCGCCGTAGCAGCGGCGCGAACCTGCCGATAGAATTGCCCCCGTGACCGAGAAGGACGATCCCATGCTCTTCGCGCGGCGGAACTTCTTCCGCCGCGGCCTGCGGGAGGTGCTCAACCCGCTCGCCGACATGATAGCCGACCGGCTCAAGGAACTGCCGGACATGTCGAAGGCGGCCGCGTCGGGAAGGCCGGATGAGGCCGCCTACATCCGCCCGCCCGGCGCGCAACCCGAAGCGCAGTTCCTCCAGGCGTGCATCAGGTGCGGCGCCTGCAAGGTCGCCTGCCCGCACGGCGTCATCGAGATGCTCACGCGCGATGAGATCGCGCGCGCGGGCTACACCCAGCCGTATTCGTGGCGGCCCTACCGCGAGACCGGCACGCCGCACCTCGCGTTCGCCAAGGGCCCCTGCCGCCTGTGCGCCGGCTTTCCGTGCGCCGCGGCCTGTCCGGCCGGCGCTCTGGCGCTCCCGGCGGCGCAGCCCGTCATTCTCGGATGCGCATCGGCCGATCACGACGTCTGCCTCCGCACCGACGGCAAGGACTGCACCCTCTGCGTCGGCGCCTGCCCCGTGGGAAAGGATGCGCTGCGCATTCGCCGCAACGGCGATGTGCGCGTACGGCGGGAAGGGTGCACCGGCTGCGGCGCGTGCGAGCACGCGTGCCCGACGGATCCCAAGGCCATCAGGGTGCTCGTGCGCTGACCGCCCGAGGCGCGGGCCGGACGGGCGCGGGCGACGGCCCTACCCCTTGAGCAGCAGCCCCCGCTCCCGCGTCCCCCAGCCCCGCGACCTGGTCTCGCCGGCCGCGGTCACGCGAATGGCGGGAAGATCCTTGACCGGGCAGGCGTGCTCGCACGCGCCGCAGCCGATGCAGAGCGACGGATCGACACGCGGAAGCTTGATCGTGAGCGCGGACCCGTCGCGCGCCGTCACGACCGTCTCGATCGAGTAGATCGCCTTGGGCGACACGGGGCAGACTTCCTCGCACACGACGCACGGGGTGTCCATGGCCCAGGGAAGGCATCGCCCGCGGTCGTAGAACGACGTGCCGAGCTTCACCCTGAC
Organism: Planctomycetota bacterium; assembly: GCA_041308205.1. Lineage (GTDB taxonomy): Bacteria > Planctomycetota > UBA8108 > UBA8890 > UBA8898 > UBA8898. The sequence goes on from JBFZCA010000272.1 coordinate 2,825, forward strand.
GGGCGCGCCGCCCCCCGGGTACGGCGCATCGCCGTTGCGCTGCGCCGCCGTCAGCCGCTCGATCGCGCCCGTCGGGCACACCTGGCCGCACAGCGCGCAGTTCTTCTCGCACGCGCCGTAGCGCATGTTCAGGACGGGCGTCCACACGCCTTCGATGCCGGCCTCGAGCAGGGCCGGCTGGAGCACGTTCGTCGGGCAGACGCGTATGCACTGCCCGCACTTCACGCAGCGCTTCAGGAACTCGAGCTCCTCGACCGCGCCGGGCGGCCTGATCGCCGCCGGCGAGAAGTTGCGCGCCGTCCCGCCGCCCAGGCGGACGAGCGGCGCCGCCACGGCGCC
>JBFZCA010000273.1:0-6849 GCA_041308205.1 Planctomycetota bacterium
TGAAGAGACAGACCAAGCGATTATAGATCAGATTGCGTCAATAGTCAGTGACAACAGAATACTTGCGGACTGGGTTGCGGGAGCGAAGGGACAAGAGGAGAGAGGAAAGCCCGTATGGTAAAGATGCCGCCCGAGCCCGACGGTGCGCGCTCGGTCGCGGTGGGGGAGGTCGAGCGCATCTACGGGACGCGCTGGACCGTGATCGTGACGCTGCGGCCGGGACGGGCGTTTCTCGAGGAGCGCGTGCGCATCTACAACCGCACGGAGACGGTCCGGCCCTACTACTTGTGGAACTGCACGGCGGTGCCCAACACGCCGGGCTTCCGCTTCGTCTACCCGATGACGCTCGGCACCGACCACGCGGGGACGACGTTTTACACCTGGCCGATCTCGGAGGGACGGGACCTGAGCCTCGGCCGGACCTACGAGGACGCGTCGTCGATCTTCGCCTACCGGTGCGATCAGGATTTCTTCGGCTCGTACGATGAGGACGCGGACCGCGGGGTCGTGGCGTACGCCGACCACCACCTTCTTCCCGGCAAGAAGGCCTGGACATGGGGGCGCGGCGGCTACGGAACGATGCACCAGATGGCGTGTGGTAAAGAAAGTCAGCCGAGGCCGAAGTCTGGCGTTTAGTGGCTCTTGCGTGAGGTTCCGGCAAGCGTGCGTGGGGCGGAGAATTCTCCGTAATCTTGGCCGGCGCCCAGCGTGCGGGCGGCGATCCGCAGCGGTCGATGGTCGCGGCGCCGGCCGTTGTCAGGTCGACGGCCATCCCGGCATGTCAGCGGTTCCGATACCTCGGACTTACGTTGCGGAGCCCTTCGCGCGACCAGTTATCCGACGCTTCGCCGGAGCATCATCCCGGTCCACCGGCCATGATCCATTGCAGCCGCCACGACAGTGCCTCCCGCTGGCGGCGATGCGGCGTTGAGCCCGACGCGCCGCCGGCGTATGGGGCTTGTGACCCTGCCTTCGCGCGCAGCGAAGAGGCAGTTCGACGGGCGCCACGGCGCGGCGAGGTTGGCAGTACGGCGTGGATTCGGCGGTGGCAGTACCCCGTTGCCGGTGGTCCCGTAGCGCCCGAGTCCGGTCCCATTGGGAAGCAGCGTTGGGCCTTCTTCTCGCACGCGCGCAAGGCGGCGCGCCTTGCGCCGGTGACGCAGATTCACGGGAAGGACAGGTGTGGACTCCTTCTCCCTCGGGCCATCATCCTGAGCCCAAGCGCGGCGTGCCCCGTTCCGACTGAAACGGGACCGGGGCAGTCAACGGCGTACGAGGGGACGCGTTTCGCGGTGCGTCGTGCACCCAACTCGTGCACCTGCCGGCGCAGGGTCGCGAGCGGCATGCGTCCCGCGGAAGTCTCCTGCATCGCATCCCGCCCGACCGGAATGCGACGGCCGACTTCCCGGCGATGGCCGGCTCCGCGACGTTACCGCCGATTGACCGCCGTCGCGCCCGCGAGTAAGCTCGGAGTCATGAGAACACGAACTCCTTTGTCTGCGTGCATCGTGCGTTCGCTCGCCGGGATTCTCTCGTCCGGCGCCGGCTGCGCCGCCCTCGCGGCGGCGATGCTTCTTCCCTCGGCCGCCGGGGCCGCCGGGGATGGACTCGGGGCCCTCGCGGGCTCGGGCACCCCACTCAGGAAGGGCGACACGATCGCCTTCTTCGGCGACTCCATCACCATGCAGGGCGACGGGGAGAAGGGCTACATCGGCCTGCTGCGCGCCGCCATCGCCGAGGCGGAGGCGACGCGGGACCTCGGCATCAGGCTCATCGGGCGCGGGCTCAACGGCGGCCGCGTGCCGACCGTCCTCGCCGGCAAGTCGCCGTGGGGCGACAACGGCGGGACGATGGAGGAGCTTCTCGCGAAAGACTCGCCAGACGCCGCCGTCATCCTCCTCGGCGTGAACGATGTCTGGCACGGCGAGAAGGGGACGAGCGCCCGCGATTTCGAGGCGGGCCTGCGCGCAATGCTCGATCTCATCGCGAACGCCCGCGCGCTGCCGGTTCTGTGCACGCCGCCCGGGATCGGGGAGAAGCCGCACGGGAAGAACCCCCTCGACGGCACGCTCGACGAGTACTGCGGGATCGTGCGCGCGCTGGCCGCGGCACGCGGGGTCGCGCTCTGCGACCTGCGCCGCGCTTTCAGCGAGCGCTTGGCGAGAGACAACAAGGAGGAGAAGGACCGCGGGATCCTCACCTACGACGGCGTGCACCTGAGCGATGCCGGGAACGCGCTGGTCGCGCGCGCCCTGGCGGAGACGATCGCCGCGGCGCTCGGGGCCGCGCGGGCGCCGGCGCCGGTCGCCGTCGATCCCTACGCGGGCCTTCAGCCCGGCCTGGGCACGCTGCCCCTCCTCGGCCGCGGCCGCACGCGGTCGATCTCGGCCGAGAATCCGACCGGCGAGAAGGGGAAGGGCGGCATGGCCGTGCCCAACCCCGCCGAGCCCAAGCCCGTGGCGAGCGCCCGCGCCGCGGACGACCTGGGCCTCGGCTGGAAGGTCCGGCCCTTCATCCGCATCAACGCCGGCGAGACGGCCGTCCTGATGGACGTCCGGGGCTCCGGCGTCATCCAGCACATCTGGCTCGTCGAGGGGCTCAACCGCGGGCTCGTGCTCCGCTTCTTCTGGGACGGCGAGGAGCGCCCGTCCGTGGAGACGCCGGCGCCGGAGTTCTTCGCCGTCGGCCATGGCCGCTTCGCCCAGGTCAACTCCCTGGCCGTCGTCGTCAACCCCGCGAACGCGCTCAACTGCTTCTGGCCGATGCCGTTCCGAACCCGGGCCCGGATCACCCTGACGAACGAGACGGCGCAGGACGTGCCCCTCGTCGCCTACCAGATCACGTACGTGGAGACGGAGGTCCCCGCCGCGGCGGGCACCTTCCACGCCCAGTATCGCCGGGCATCGACGGCCGAGGTGAACCCGTGCGTGATCCTCGACGGCGTGAAGGGACGGGGGCGGTACGCCGGCACGTTCCTCGCGTGGACCCAGTTGGAGAAAGGCTGGTTCGGCGAGGGGGAGATCAAGTTCTACATGGACGGCGACGACCGGTTCCCGACGATCTGCGGCACGGGGACCGAGGACTACTTCCTCGGCAGCTACGGCTTCCCGCGGCCGTACACGACCGCGTATTCGGGGACCGTGCTGCCGGCCTCGGACGGCGCCGAGCCGCCCAGCTTCTGGAGCCTCTATCGCTGGCACGTCCAGGATCCCATCGACTTCGAGCGGGACCTGCGCGTCACGATCCAGGCCCTGGGGTGGGGGCCGGACGGAAAGTACAAGAAGATGTCCGACGACATCGCGTCGGTCGCCTTCTGGTACCAGACCGAGCCGCACGCGCCCTTCCCGGAGCTGCCGCCGCTTGCGGAGAGAGTGCGGGAGGCCCGCCGTCCGCCCGCGAAGATCTCCGGCGCGATCGAGTGCGAGACCATGGAGATCGTCGATCGCTCGCCCGGCATCGAGATCGAGACGCAGGACCTGCAGTCCTTCCAGGGCGGATGGAGCGACGGCGCGCACCTCTTCGTCCGGGCGAAGAAGGCGGGCGACTTCGTCGAGATCGCGATTCCCGCGAAGGACTCGGGGCCGAGGAGGATTCTCCTCCACGCCACGCGGGCCCAGGACTACGGGACGCTCCGCTTCCTGGTGAACGGAACGCCGGCCGGCGCGTCCTTCGACGGATACGCCGAGAAGCCGGCGCCCGCCGGACCGATCGACCTCGGGGTCCACGAGCCGAAGGACGGGAAGCTCATCCTCAAGGTCGAGGTGACGGGCGCGAACGCCGCGTCGACCGGCGTCCGGCACTTCTTCGGCCTCGATGCCGCGGTCCTCGGGGAGCCGTGAGGCGCGGCGCTACTTCGCCGGCAGATCGACGAACTCGACCAGGTACTCGAGGTCGGCGGCCGTGTCGGCGCGCTTCTCGACGCCCGCGATCACCACGCGGTAGCGGCTGCGGGGCGCGAACGAGAGGCCCTCGGGGCGGAAGATGATCGCCGGCCCCTCGCCGAACCCCGCCCCGGCGACGTTGAAGAAATCGAGCGCGAGCGGCTTCTCCGCCCGTGCGAAGGTCGCATCGACCGGATACACGGCGACCGTCACGGATGCCTTCTCGGGCGTCGCGTACTTCGCCGGGTTGAGCGACACGCTCCAGGCGTAGCGCGGGCTGAAGTACGCCCTCGGCATGTAGCCGCGGGCCGGATAGGCGACGAGATCGTAGTCCGGCAGGTTCGTGCGGCTCGTGTCCATAGACCACATCGCGCCGAACGATCCCTCGGCGCCGAGGCCGGTCTTGAGCATCCGAGGGTTGAGCAGCCAGCGTCGATGCCCGACGCGCTCGATGTTGCCGGGGTCGGAGTCGTCCATGAAGCTCGTCACCGACCCCGCCATCGAGCTTCCGGCGCTGAGATTGCTGTGGCTCGTGCCGCGGTAGCCGAGCCTGTACTGCGCTTCGGGGAGGCCGGGATTCGGCGGAGTGTGATCGAGCCGGCCGAGCCTGGCGCACAGCTCGGCGCCCGCCTGCGCGGCCGCGTTGTAGTCCGCATCGAGAGCCATGCCCTCGTACGGGACGTCGCACAGGAAACGGTAGCACATGAGCAGCCGCACGGCCTCGACGCGCTGGAGGCTTCTCGTCTTCTCGGGGGAGGGCTTCGCCGCCTGCCCGCGGGCCCGGGGCCGCGCGGGCCCCTCGGCGGGCGCATCGCCGCCGGGGACCTCCGCCGCCTTGATCATGCGCAGCGCGGCCGCAATGTGCTCGAGCGATTTCGGGTAGAGGAGGATGCCGTTGTCCCAGAACTGCTCCCGGGCGAGCACGCCGTTCACGTAGTCGAGCGCGGCGCCGTGGAGCTTGCCGTCGCGGTAGCCCGCCTTGCGGATGGGCGCGCCTTTCCGATCGTACTCGACGAACTGGCCGTGGCGCCGGCCCATGCGATACGACGTCGCGACCTGGACCTCGCCGGACTCGTAGTAGATCTTGAAGGGGCCGTTGAGGGCGCCGGCCCGGTACACGGCCTCGGTCTTCACCGCGCCGCCCTCGTAGAATTCGGTGTAGTCGCCGGACTTGTTCCCGCCGGCATCCACGGTGAACGCTTCCTTCACCTGCCCGTCGGCGTGCGTGGTCTTGACTATCCTGGGCGCGGATGGGGCAGCGGACTCCTCGCCGCCGCGGAGCAGCGCGCATGCGCCGGCGAGAACGAGCAGGGTGCGAACACCGGTTGCGGGCGTCGTGAACATCGGTTCCGATCATAGCACGATGGCCTCGTTCCGGTGACTGTCACCGGAGGTGCGCAGGCGCGCCGGCCGGCGGCGACGGTACAGCGGTCGAAGCTGAAGTCACCGCTCCGTGGCGGCGCGGGCACCCCGTCGTCCCTCGGGCCGTTGCGCATGATGGCCTGCGCGAGTAAAATCCCACCGTGACACGTGCTGTTGCGGGATACCGTTTCACGGGATACGGACGGTGGATCGGATCGTCGCTGACAACATCGAGAATCTGAGAGAGCTCTGTGCGGCGCACGGGGTCGTGCGGTTGGATCTCTTCGGCTCCGCCGCGCGGGAAGACTTCGATGCGGCGACGAGCGACCTGGATTTCCTCGTCGAGTTCCGAGAGAGCTCTCCGGTTGCGCATGCGGATGCGTACTTCGGCCTCCTGGAGGCGCTCGAGCGCCTGTTCGGCAGATCCGTTGATCTCGTCGAACGGAAGGCGATCCGCAATCCGTTCTTCCTCGGCGTGGTGGAAAGGACGCGCGTGACCGTGTATGCTGCCGCCTGAGATCTGCAAGTACCTGTTCGACGTGCGGCAGGCATGCCGGCGCCTCGTTGAGTTCACGAGGGGAAAGAGCATCGAGGACTACCGCGGCGACGCCTTGCTCAGGTCCGGCGTCGAACGGCAGTTCGAGATCGCGGGAGAAGCGCTCGCGCGGCTAAGGAAAGTCGCCCCGGACGTCGTCGCCCGCATCACGGATCACGCCCGAATCATTGCATTCCGCAACGTCCTCATTCACGGCTATGCCGAAGTCGACGACGATGTCGTCTGGGGAATCCTCCATGCGAATCTCCCCGTGCTCCATCGGCAGGTTGATGCGTTGCTGTGAGGAGCGTACGCGCCGGACGGCGGCGACGGCGTGCAGGGTGCGCGAACCGGCGCGTCACTCGGGCCGCGCGAAGTACTCCAGGAAGACGCGCGCGAGGTCCTCGCCGAATGTCACCCAGCTCCGGGCGGTTGCGGGCGCCTTCAGGCCCGCGATCCAGTTCGCGTTGAGCTCGAGGATGCAGGCCGGGATCAGGTAGCGGGACCAGAGCCCCTCGCCGAGCGTGCCCGGATTGTGCCTGCTCGGCCCGATCGAGCCCTCGGTGAACCAGGTGTGCGTGCGGAGCAGCTCGTCCAGGAGCTGCATGCGGGCGAGGTAGCGATCCGGGTCGATGTCGGGCCGGCTGTAGTGGAGGCCGCCCGAGCCGTCGTTGTGGATGTCGATCGCGAGCGCGATCCGCCGGCCCCGCGCGATCTCTTCTTCGATCCACTGCTCCAGGGCGCGGTTCTCGGGCGCGAGCGCCGGGTCGGCGGGCCGGTCCCAGTCCCGGTTCAGGTCCTTGCCCTGCCCGTTGAAGCGCGTCCTGCCGCGCGCGACGCCGTCCTTGTTGGCCATGGGCATGATGTAGACGCAGTACCTCTCGCGGCAGCGCCGGGCCGTTTCGTCATCGCGCAGGAGCCGCCGGACAAGCCCCTCTGCCGCCCAGTTGCCGCCGCTCTCCCACGGGTGCGCGCGGGCGCGGAGGAGCACCCGGTTCGGCGCGTCCTCGCGGCCGACGCGGATGATCTCCAGCTCGCGCCCCTCGACCGTCCGCCCGATCGGCTCGATCG
>JBFZCA010000274.1:0-3200 GCA_041308205.1 Planctomycetota bacterium
CTGCCGCGGCCTCGGCGTGACGGCGGCGGTGACGCGCGAGGCCGTGCTCGATCCGGCGCTCTCGCTTGCGGGCGGCGCGGTGCGGCCGTGGCGCTCGCTGCCGCGGAAGATTCCCGAGAAGCTGCGCGCGCAGCTCGAGGACCTGCTCGCGCGGTTCGGCGCGGGGCTCGACACGCCGCTCGGCGATCTTCCGGACGAGGCCCGGCAGGCGCTGCTGCTCGGCGGGGGCGCCGGTGCGTTTCCCGGCCTGGTCGCGATCATGACGCGGGCCTGGGAGCGGCGCACGCGCGCCACGAGCCCGTACGTGCGCGAGGACGCCTGCCCGGAGTGCGGCGGGGCGCGCCTGCGGCGGGAGAGCCTTGCCGTCAAGGTCGGCGGCCTGGGCATGCGCGCGATCTGCGAGCTGCCGCTCGGCGAGGCCGCGGCGTTCTTCGCGGGAATGCCGGCGCCCGACCCCGTGGCCGCGCCGCTCGTCCGCGAGATCACGCGCAGGCTGGGGCTTCTGTGCGAGCTCGGGCTCGGCTACCTCGCGCTCGGCCGCGGCGTGCCGTCGCTCTCGGCGGGAGAATACCAGCGCCTCAGGCTTGCGATGCAGATCGGCGCGGGCCTCGCGGGGATCCTGTACGTGCTCGATGAGCCGACCGTGGGCCTGCATCCTTCCGAGACCGAGCGCCTGATCGAGATCTTCGCGCGCCTGTGCGCGCAGGGCAGCACGGTCCTCATCGTCGAGCACGACCTCGATGTCATCAGGGCGGCCGACCACGTCCTCGACCTGGGGCCGGGCGCCGGGCCGAACGGAGGGCGGCTCGTCGCGTCGGGAACCCCCGCGGAGATCGCGGCCGACACGGCGTCGCTCACGGGGCGCTACCTTGCCGGGCGGGCGCGTTTCGGCGCCGCGCGGCGCAGGAAATCGAAGGACTGCATCGAGGTTCGCAACGCGCGCGCGCACAACCTCAAGGGCATCACCGCCGCGTTTCCGCTGCGGGCGCTGACCTGCGTCACGGGCCCCTCGGGTTCGGGAAAGAGCTCGCTGCTCATCGACACGCTGTATCGCGGGGTTCGCGCCGCGCTCGCGGGCGGCGCCGCGCCGGCGGACGCATGCGCCGAGATCGAGGTCCGGGGAAAACTCGCGGCCGCGGTCGCCGTCGACCAGTCGCCGGTCGGCCGGAGCGCGCGCTCGACACCCGCCACGTACGCGGGTTTCTTCGGACCGATCCGCGAGTTCTTCGCGAAGCTGCCGCTCGCGCGCATGCGGGGCTACGGCGCCGACCGCTTCTCCTTCAACACCAAGGGCGGTCGCTGCGAGGTCTGCCAGGGCGAGGGCGTCACGCGCGTCGCGATGCAGTTTCTGCCCGACATCGTGATGCCGTGCGGCGCCTGCGGCGGCCGGCGCTTCAACGGCGAGACGCTCGATGTCCGCTACCGCGGCCTGAGCATTGCGGACGTGCTCTCGTCGTCGGTCGGCGCGGCGATGGAGCTCTTCTCGGCGCTGCCCAAGGCCGCCGAGGGGCTGCGGTTCCTCGCGGAGATCGGCCTGGGCTACCTGACGCTGGGCCAGCGCGCGGACACGCTCTCGGGCGGCGAGGCGCAGCGCCTGAAACTGTCGCGCGAGCTGGCGCGGGTCGCGCGGGACACGCTCTACGTGCTCGATGAGCCGACGACGGGGCTGCACCTCGAGGACATCCGGCTGCTGCATGCGGCCCTGCGCCGCCTCGTGGCCGCGGGCAACACGGTGATCGTCATCGAGCACAACATCGAGTTCATCGCCGCGGCCGATCACGTCGTCGACATGGGCCCGGGGGGCGGCGACGCCGGGGGGCGGGTCGTCGCCTGCGGCACGCCCGAGGATCTTGCGGCGAACCGCGCGTCGGCAACGGGCCCGTACCTGCGCCGGGCGCTCGGGCGCGCGCCGCGCGGCCGCGCCGCTACGTGACCAGTCTCCTCAGCACCGCGACGCCGTAGGCGATGTCGCGGATACGCGATTCCTGGTCGCCGACCTCGCGTTCGATCGCGATCGTGCCCTGGAAGCCCGCGGCCTTGAGCGCCGCGATGAACCTGGGCATGTCGACCTGCCCCTGGCCGAGCGGGACTTCCTGGCCCCACTGGCCGGGCACGGTCGTGCGGTTGGCGTCCTTGGCGTGGACGTGGACGATGTCCTTGCCGAGAATGCGTACGGCCTCGATCGGGTCGCCTTTGTCGTAGAGCAGCATGTTGGCCGGGTCGAAGTTGACCTTGGCGTTGGGGTGCGCGAGCTCATCGAGCGTGGCGCGGAGCAGCGCCGCGGTTTCCTGGCCGGTTTCGAAGGCGAGCGTGATGCCCGCGTCCGCCGCCGCATCGAGCGCGCGCCTGAGCGTGCTCACGAATGCCCGGCGGCCGGGATCGTTCTTCTCGGGGATGAAACCCGCGTGAACGGACAGGATGTCGAGCCCGAGGGCCATCGTCTTCCTGAGCCCCCACGCGAGGATCTCCATGCGCTCGGCGCGCGTGGCGGGGTCGCCGAAGCCGCCGGTCCGGCGAATGTGGTCCGGGGTCGTGTAGTCCTCGCCCGGGAAGCCGAGCATCGCGGCGCTGACCTTGAAGGACGCTCTGCCGACGCGCTTGACGAACGTGGCGTCGTCCTCGGCCCACGAGGCGTGGTTGGGGTCGCCCAGGGCGATCTGCGTCCACTGGAGGCCGACCTTCTTGAGCAGCTCCTCGAGCTCGGGAACGCTCTTGACCTGGAGCGACCAGCTGCACGCGCCGATATTCCACTGCGTTGCCATGGCAAACACCTCGCACGAAAACCGCGTCCCGGCCCGGAGCCCGCGGTCGGGCTCGCCCATGGCCTTGGCAGTGAGATTCTATGCCAGGCGCCGGCAGAGCGGAAGCCCCGTTTGCCGTCCGAGACGGACGCCCGGCGCTGAAGAATCAGGGTCCGGGCGAGAGCGGAAGACGGGCGAGGGGCGGGATTGCAGGAGCGATGGCGTTCGATGGACAGGGCGTCAGGATGTCAGGTTGGCGGCGAGTCCGCTGCCCGAGCACCCCTTGGCCGACGCGACCTCAGGACGTGTCGAGGCGTAGCCGAAAGGCCGGGTCGACCATGTCTGCGGCGGGCGGCATCAGTGTGCGCATGTCCTGCGCAGACTTCGCAGGACGTCGTCCGCGTCTGGCGCCTTTTTCGGCAGCCGTTCACGGTTTTCTCGCCGTGTTCGGGTACACGG